>CADBRB010000069.1 GCA_902796955.1 uncultured Ruminococcus sp. | reverse complement strand
AGTTTTTAACATATATTTTAATAGTGACAGAAAATTTGAAACTTACATTACTGCACTATAGCATTAACATATTTGCAAAGCTTTACCTGCTGTTCAGAGGTTTAAATATCAATACTATTTTTCGATATTTGTTTTATTTCTCTTTAATATTTTTTTGTTTTTCTTGATAGCTAAATGGCTATAAACTCATGAATTTATCACATTATTATAGTATGTTCAAGATATCCAATCGGATATCGGAGGTTAGATTTATGGGATATTTTAGAAGAATCAGAGATTTGAGAGAAGACCACGACCTAACTCAAAGGCAAATAGCCTCAATGCTTGGTATGCCTCAGTCACAATACAACCGCTATGAGCAGGGCTACAGAGATATACCCACCGATATCTTAATTCGCCTTGCTGATATGTTCCACACCAGTACCGATTACCTTTTGGGGCGCACCAATACCAAAAAGCCCTATCCACCCGTAAAACAATGATATAAATTACACCTATGCAAGACTGTTCAGTACTTTTGTTTGCCAATGCGGTAAAATTACAATCCATGAACAGTCTGTTTTTTGTCTATATGTAACTTGAAAATCCATAATCTATAAAAAAATTCAATAAATTTTTAACAAATCACTATTGATATTTAGTCTAACCTAAGTTATAATTATTATAATTATCGTTCTGCTGTTAAACAGGTTTGAACGAATGGCCCTGCATAAGGGGAGGAAGGAGTTTTAATATGACAACAAATAAATCAGTCTTGGCATGGATTGATGAAATGAAAACACTTTTATCACCTGAAAAGGTGGTTTGGATTGACGGCTCTGAAGAACAGCTTGAGGAGCTGAGAGCTATAGCCTGCTCAACAGGCGAGCTTACAAAGCTTAATCAGGAGGAATTACCCGGATGCTATCTGCACCGCACAAAGCCTAACGATGTTGCCCGTGTTGAGGATCGCACATTTATCTGCTCCAGAAAAGAGGAGGACGCAGGCCCTACAAATAACTGGAAAGACCCGCAGGAAACATATAAAATGCTCTTTGATATCGCAAGAAACAGCTATAAGGGACGTACCATGTACGTTATTCCGTATTCAATGGGTCCTGTAGGCTCACCTCTTGCCGAAATCGGCTTTGAAGTAACCGATTCTATTTACGTTGTACTTAATATGTCGATTATGACACGTGTAGGCGTAAAGGTTGAGGAGGCTTTGGGCGACAGCGAAAACTGGATAAAAGGCTTGCACTCAAGCTGTGACATAGACCCCGAAAAGAGATATATCTGCCACTTCCCTGAGGATAACTACATCATCTCCGTAAACTCAGCTTACGGCGGAAATGTATTGCTCGGCAAAAAGTGCTTTGCTCTCCGTATAGCTTCATACCTCGGCAAAAACAACGAGTGGATGGCAGAGCATATGCTCATCCTCGGTATTGAAAATCCGCAGGGAGAGATCAAGTATGTTACTGCGGCATTCCCGTCCGCCTGTGGCAAGACAAACCTTGCCATGCTCATTCCTCCTGAGGGATACAGAAAGAACGGCTACAAGGTTTGGACGGTTGGCGACGACATCGCATGGATGCGTAAAGGCCCCGATGGCAGACTTTGGGCTATCAACCCCGAAAACGGCTTCTTCGGCGTTGCTCCGGGTACAAACGAAAAATCAAATCCGAATGCGCTTGCATCAACAAAAAAGGGTACAATATTTACAAACGTTGCTCTTAACCTTGACACAAACACTGTTTGGTGGGAGGGTCTTGACAAGAATCCGCCGGAGCATGCACTCAACTGGAAGGGCGAGCCGTGGAACGGCAAAACCGCTACCGAAAAGGGCGCACATCCAAACAGCCGCTTTACCGCACCTGCAAAGAATTGCCCGTGCATAAGCCCTGAGTTTGACAATCCGTCAGGTGTACCGATTTCCGCTATCATCTTTGGCGGCAGACGTGCGCAGACAACTCCGCTTGTTTATCAGTCAAGATCTTGGGATAACGGCGTATTCGTAGGCTCTATAATGGCTTCTGAAACTACAGCCGCAGCTGCCGGTGCAACAGGCGTTCTCCGCCGTGACCCGATGGCTATGCTCCCGTTCTGCGGATATCATATGGGCGACTATTTCGGACATTGGTGCGATATGGGCAAGGTACTCGGCGACAAGGCTCCTAAGATTTTCAACGTAAACTGGTTCAGAGTAGACGATGAGGGCAACTTCATTTGGCCGGGCTTCGGCGATAACTTCCGTGTACTCGAATGGATAATCAAGCGTTGCGAGGGCAAGGTAGACGCTAACGAAACTGCTATCGGTTATGTTCCTTATGCCGATGATATCAACCTTGAGGGTCTGGATTTCAGCAAAGAACAGCTTGAAGAAATCCTCTACGTTGATAACGAAAAGTGGGCTAAGGAAGCCGAGGGTATCACAGAGTTCTACAAGAAATTCGGTGACAAGCTCCCCAAGCAGCTTGCAAAAGAGCTTGACGCTCTCAAAGAAAGACTTGCAAAGTAATATAATTATCGGCATTGGCTGATTTTAAAGGCGGTGGAGCTACTCCACCGCCTTTTTGATGATAAGCACCCGCCGCATCGTTCTGCCTACTTACCGTAAACAGCGCAATGCGGCGGTTTTGCTTTTTTTATTCTGTTTTAGCCGTTTGTTACGTATTAATTCTTCCTGTCTATATTGCTTAAAACATCCAAGAAAATCAGGTTGTTTCTCTGCTTGTCCAAAGCAATCTGACGCTCCTGATTATACCTGATTATTGCGGCATTATCTTCAATGGTGCCTGTAATCTGCTTTGAAGCGTTCATAACATTTGCGCTCAAATTGTCTACTTTATTGCTCGCTTCCATTATCATGGCGGCGGTTGATTTTTGATTATCTATGATTCTATCCAGCTTCTTAATTATAATATCCGCTCGTTTTATAAAACCGTCCATGCGTGATTCCTTTTCGTACTTTTCGTATGCGCCTTCATCACCTGTTTTTGGGTCAAAATGCAGGCTGTATGTGCGCTTGAGGCGGAAATACTCATAAAAGGAGTATAATGCAACTATATCGTGCCAATACTTTTTATCAATTACATTGTAATTATAAAGCTCGTTTAATTCATCATTAGTTTTTTTAAGTTGTTCCTTTAACAGGTTTATCTGCCTGTAGATGTATCGCTTTTGGTTTATTTCAATATCAAAAGCCGCTTCATCACGAATAAGTAAATTTTTATATTCCCTTAATTGACCTTCGTATTCTTCATCCAAACGTTGTTGTTCGGCTATTGCTTTTTTATTTCCATGCTTATTTGAATAACGAATAACACTAATTATCGAAAGAGTTATGGAAGTAATTATCCCTAAGACCATTACAACGCCTTGAGAACTTGAACGCTGAAAAGTTTGTGCAATGGCAGCAAAAATAATAATACCTGCAATAAAAACTATTGTTCCAAGCGCAGCTAATGTCGGTGTAGTTGCATCTATACTAAAATCCGCTTTATAATGCACAGGTTGCTGTCTTTTTGGTTTTATCCCCAACACATTTGCATTTTCCTGCAATCTTTCTATCGTTTTTTTCTGAATATACTTATTCTTCTCTGCGTCAATCACTGCGTATAAATAATCCTTAATCTGTTCACCGGTCACAAAATTGCCCCCTTAAAGCTTTATGTAACAAATTGTTACATTTTTATTGTAACAGATTGTTACAATAGTGTCAAGCACAAAATATAAATGGGGTGGGTTTGCCGTGAAAATGCTTGGGCTTTACGCTATAAGGAAGAAAAAGGGCTACAGCCAGCTAAAGGTTGCAATGGACTTAAACATCAGCCGAGAGGCTATCTCATACTATGAAAACGGTCAGCGTTGCCCTAACCTTGAAACTCTCGTAAAGCTCTCAAACTACTTTAACGTATCTATCCACTATCTTATAACAGGTGAAGAATTTAAATAAACTCGAAGGTAAGCAAAACACATTACCTTCGAGCTTTTTTATTTTTTTAATTTCATTGTCTTTTTGCTAAGTTTTCCGCTTAAGAGTATAAGTGCTATTATATTCGGTATAGCCATTAACCCATTAAACGTATCCGAAACGCTCCACACAAGCTCCATATTTATAACACAGCCGAAAAGCGCAAAAATCACATAGAGCGCCTTATACACAGGTATGTATGATTCATCACCGAGGTACTCAACACATCTTTCGCCGTAGTATGACCAGCTTATCAGCGTTGCAAATGCAAACATGACTATCGAAACCGATACAAAAACCGTGCCGAACCTGCCGAAAACATTTGCAAAAGCGGCTGTGCTTATCTCCACACCGTCGGTTGAACCTGTACCGAGCGCACCGCTTACAAGTATACATACCGCTGTAAGCGTACAAACTACTATTGTATCTATAAAAACCTGAAATATGCCCCACATACCTACCTGTTCGGGTGAGCTTTTCTCGGCGGCGGCATAGACTATTGGCGAACTGCCAAGCCCCGCCTCATTGGAGAAAACTCCCCGTGATATGCCGTACTTCATGGCAAGAGCAACAGTATATCCCCCTGCGCCGCCTGCCGCAGATCTTATATTGAAAGCTCCCGTAAAAATCATGTAAAATGCACTGCCTATATTTTTAAAATTTGCCAAAATCACAATAAGACTGCCTATAATGTAAAATGCCGCCATTATCGGCACAAGCTTTTCTGTTGCGGACGCTATGCGCTTTATTCCCCCGAAAATAGTTATCGCTGTAAGTGCGGCTATGATTATTCCCGTTACTGAGGTCGGTACGCCGAAGCATACCTTCAGTGAGCCTGCTATCGCATTTGACTGCACCATGTTCCCCACACCGAGTGCGGCAAGCATACACGCAACGGCAAAAAACACAGCTAACCACTTTTGGTTTAAGCCCTTTTCTATATAATACATCGGCCCGCCTACCCATTCACCGTTCTTATTCTTTTGGCGGTACATCATTCCGAGCGCATTTTCCGCAAAGCTCGTCATCATGCCGATAACGGCGGCTATCCACATCCAGAATACCGCCCCTGCGCCTCCAAGCGCCATACCGCTTGCAACACCTACTATATTGCCTGTTCCTATTGATGCGGCAAGCGCCGTTGACATTGCCTGATATGATGATATGGAGCTTCCATCTCCGCTTTTATCACGGCTTTTCAGTATTCTGCCGAGCGTGTTTGACATCCAGCATTTAAAGCCGCTGAACTGAAAAAATCCCAGCTTTACACTGTACAGCAAGCCCACCAGCAAAAATGTAACAAGTATCGGCATACCCCATACAATCCTGTTAGTCACCGAGTTTATCTTTTCTATCGCCGCAAGTAATGTATCCATCACAATTCCCCTTATAACTTGTACTTTGTACAACTTATGCGAGAATTGTAGTAATTATGCAACAAATAAAAAACGTATTAAAACAGCATTCCGGTCATCTCAATCAAGGTTATTAAGCAAACGGGTCAATTATTCGATTTTATCTCCGCAATGCGATTGTTTACATATTGCCCGGCCACAGTTTGGTACTTACAGTTGACTAAAACCGCCGGGCATAGTAAAATTGTATCAGTATCCAAAAAGGAGAGATTTTATGCCCAAATGGTTGAATGACGCTGTATTTTATGAGATTTACCCCCAGAGCTTTTATGACTCAAACGGGGACGGTATAGGTGATATAAACGGTATAACGGAAAAGCTCGGTTATGTAAAATCACTCGGCTGTAACGCCATATGGCTGAACCCGTGCTTTGATTCCCCGTTCAGGGATGCAGGGTATGATATAAGAGATTACAAGCTTGTTGCGCCACGCTACGGCACTAATGCGGATTTAGCCAATCTGTTCGACAAAGCTCACTCAATGGGAATAAAAATCCTTCTTGATTTAGTTCCCGGACATACCTCAGACACTCACAAGTGGTTTACCGAGAGTAAAAAGCCCGGTAAAAATGAGTTTTCAAACCGCTACATATGGACTGACAGTGTTTGGGAGGCTCCGCCGCAATACAGGCTTGAGTGCGGTATAACCGACAGGGACGGCAATTATATGGTGAACTTTTTCAGCTCTCAGCCTGCTCTAAACTACGGATTTTATGAGATAACACACCCAAAATGGCAGCTGCCGTATACGCACTCCGAGTGCAAAAAAACCGTCGAGGCATTAAAGGACATTATGCGATTTTGGCTTGATATGGGATGCGACGGCTTTAGAGTTGATATGGCGGATTCCCTTGTGAAAAATGATGACGATAAAATTGCAACGGGTAAAATATGGCAGGATATACGCAAGATGATGGATAATGAATACCCTGAGTGTGTGTTGATTTCCGAATGGTCATGCCCTCAGCGTGCGCTTAAAAGCGGATTTCACTGTGATTTTTACCTCGACCACAGGGGCAACGGCTACAATGCGCTGTTTAGATATACTGATGACGAAAACGGAGAGCTTAAAAGCTTTTTCGGCGGTAAGGGCAACGGAGATATCACGCTTTTTACAAATGATTATCTTAAAAGGTACTTGGAATCAAAGGATTACGGTTATATGAGCTTTTTTACCTGTAATCATGACACTCCCAGAATGACCCGTTATTTTGACGAGCTTCAATGCAAGCTTGCCTACTGTATGATTTTTACTATGCCGGGCGTACCGTTCCTCTACTACGGTGACGAGATAGGTATGAAATATGCCGAAAACCTGCAAAGCAAGGAGGGCGGTTTTCATCGCACCGGCACACGCACTCCAATGCAGTGGAGCAGTGGCAGAAACCTCGGTTTTTCATGTGCGCCTGGCGAAGCACTTTATCTGCCGGTGGATAGCTCCGCAGACGCACCGACCGTTGAAAACCGGCTTGAGGACAAAGACTCGCTTTTAAACACCGTAAAGCGTATAATTGCACTGCGGCACAGCTATGAGGATTTGCATGCGGACGGTGATTTTGAAATTCTTTATGCCGAAAAGAACTGTTATCCGTTAGTTTATAAAAGAGGCAAATTTATAATTGCCGTCAATCCGTCGTGTAAAAAAGCTTCTGCTCCCGTATCGGTTATCGGCAATGATATTTTCCTCATAGGCGGCTATACTTTAAGTAAAACCTCGCTTACGCTCGATGAGCAAAGCTTTGTAATACTGAGCTGTGATTAATATGTTCTCTTTTGACCGTTTTAAAGTAATTTTTAGAAGAATTTACATAAAATTTTTACGATTTATAAAAAATCCCCCTGCGTAACGTATTGCTTGTTACGCAGGGTAATAGGCTAAAATGGCCTTAAAGGAGGTGATAAGGCTATGTCAATGTACACTACCGGAGAAATTGCAAAGCTGTGCGGAGTTACCGTCAGAACAGTTCAGTATTATGACACACGCGGTATTTTAGTACCAAGCGAGCTTAGCGAGGGCGGCAGAAGATTATACTCTGAGAGCGACCTTAAACGCATGAACATAATATGTTTTTTACGTGAGCTGGGTCTTCCTATAGACGCTATCTTCCAAATCCTCTCCGAGCCGGAGCCGGAGAGAGTTATAATGCTACTGCTTAATGAACAGGAGCATGAGCTTAAAGAGCAAATTAATGAGCTTGAGCAGAAAAAGAGCAAGCTGGACAGTTTGATTCATGAGCTTGACAGCTTAGAGCAATTATCCGTACAATCCATCGGTGATGTAGCTTATATCATGAAGAACAATAACAAACTCAAAAAAATTCACAGAAATTTGATTTTATCGGGTATTCCTCTCGGTGTTTTGCAGTGGACTTCCATTGTATTATGGATACTTAAGGGATGGTGGTGGCTGTTTGTAATCTGGGCTGTAATTTCAATTCCGGCAGGTATTATAATCTCCCGATACTACTTCAAAAACGTTGCATACATCTGCCCTCAATGCCATACGGTATTTGTGCCTGCTTTTAAAGAGGCATTTTTTGCAAGGCATACGCCCAAAACACGTAAGCTCACCTGTAAAAGCTGTGGCCATCACGGCTATTGCGTTGAAGTTGCACGGGAGAGTGATACGGTATGAAAAAGCTTAAAAAGCCTTTGCTGTTTACTCTTGAGCTACTGCCTTTGGTAATCATCGGCACGTATTTTGCCGCAAGATTTTCTATTGCAAGCCTTGACAAATCAGTGCTTGATGAGGCAATAGCCGTCTTCGGCAGTAAAGATACGGTAATTTTGATAAGCACTGTTCAGCCGATAATCATGATTTCGCTTTGCGCATTTTTCGGCTATATTATTGCAGATAAAATCGGATTGATACGCCCACTGCGTTTTGAAAAATCCAAGTTAATCCGTGTTATTGCGATATCCGTCATCGGAGGAGTTATACTGAGCCTTGACGCATGGACTTTTGCAAAATGGATACCACAGCTCAACACGGGTACGGCATATGAGGGTACTTTCAATGCTGATACGTGGATTGCCTCTGTTCTGTATGGCGGTATTGCGGAAGAGGTTATAATGCGGCTGTTCTGCATGAGCCTGTTTACACTTATCTTATATAAACTGTTTTACCGCAAAAAAGAAGAGATTCCCTCCAAGGCATTCATAATCGCCAATGTTTTTTCAGCCATACTGTTTGCCGCAGGACATTTGCCTTCAACTATTGTACTTTTCGGCGGCTTAACACCTATGATAACCATGCGTTGTTTTATCTTGAACGGTGCGGCGGGTCTGTTGTTTGGCAGATTCTACAGAAAATACGGTTTACACTACGCCATTCCGGCTCATATGATATTCCACATAGTAAGCAGAACTATCTGGATAATAGCGTTTTAAAACTTTATTGTGACTTTTTAAACAATTACAGCTCCGTACAGCGAAAAAGCTATACGGAGCTGTTTTTATAATCCGGTTAATATTCACTTTTGCAGAAAAGGTCAATCAGTTTTGCGATTGACCTGTATCCGCAAGCAAGGTTATTGTAATATCTATATTTTTCTTTTCACTCGGCCTGTAAACCGTAATTTGCGCCTTATCACCGGGCTTATAGGTTTCCAGCTCTTCATAAAGAGTTGCAAAGCAATCTATCTCGGTATCTCCAAGCTTGATTATTATATCGTTTACCTGTGCCATCGAGCCGGCAAAAGCACTGTCATCGGTAAACTCGATTATATTGATACCGCCCTTTATGCCGTACTTCTCGGCGGTAAGCAAATCAATGGCCTGACCCTTTATTCCAAGACGTACTCTGTTTTGCACATATCCCTTTGTAATAAGGTCGTCTACAATGCTTTTAACAACTCTGGACGGTATTGCAAATCCCATGCCCTCATATTGCTCGTCAACTATTTTAATGGTATTTATACCCAAAACCTGACCGTGTAAATTGAGGAGCGGGCCACCTGAGTTGCCGGGGTTTATTGCCGCATCGGTCTGTATATACTTAACATAATTGTCTGTTGAAACAGACCTGTTCACCGCCGAAACAATACCCTTTGTAAGAGAATGTGAAAACTCTATTCCTCCGGGATTGCCGAGCGCAATAACATCTTCGCCAATCTCAACCAAATCCGAATCAGCAAAGTTTGCCGGTACAAGATTGGTAGCTTTTATCTTTAAAACCGCAAGGTCTGTACGTGTATCAAAGCCGACTACCTTTGCATTGTAAACTGTTTCATCCGAGAGAACCACCTGCACACCATGCTGGTTCTTTGAATTGAGTATAACATGGCTGTTTGTAACAATATATCCGTTGGCGCTGATTATAACGCCTGAGCCTTCGCTTGAAAAATCCTTCTCCATTTTCTTGTCGTTTTCAAATACAAGCACGCTTACAACAGAAGGATTTGTTCTCTTAAATGCCGCACGTGCGGAATACTCACTGCTCTCATCTATCGGATTCAACGTAAGCGTAGGACCGTCGGGATCAACTCCGTCACCGTCGTCCGTTTCGATTGGTTTTACTCCGTCATTGCTTGACGTATCCTTGCTCTCTGTATCTGATGATGTATCAGGGTTGTATTCTGATGATGTGGTTGAGCTGTTATCTCTGTGTACTACTATTTTTCCCGAACCGTAATCATATAATATCCATATAAAGAACAGCATTAACAGCACTATCAGTGTAATATATACAGCCGCACCGTAGTTCTTTTTCTTCAACGGCATCTGCGGTTGAGGCATAGGCTGATCATACTGCTGTGCAGGTGCAGAAGGCTGTTGTACAGGTGCAGGTTGCTGTGCAGGCACAGAAGGCTGTACAGGTACCGGCTGCTGAGGATAACCGTAATACTGAGAATACTGCTGAGGAGGATACGCCGGAGCAGAGTATCCGTTCATCGCAGGATTACCGTTATAATAAGGAATTTGATTAACAGGTGCAACAGGGGTCATGCTCTGCATATACGGCTGAACATAAGGTACATATGGAGCCGGTTGCTGTTGCTGAGCTATCGGTTGTACAGGTGCAGGCTGTACCGTTGCCGCAGGCTTTACTACTGCCGCCGGGGCTGGTTGCGCCGTTGCTTGTGCAGGCTGTGTTGCCGCTTGTGCAGGCTGTGCCGTTGCCGCAGGCTTTACTACTGCCGCTGGGGCAGGCTGTGCTGTCGCTTGAGCAGGCTGTGTTGCCGCTTGAGCAGGCTGTGCCGCTACTGCCGGCTTTACTGCCGCT
>CADBRB010000068.1 GCA_902796955.1 uncultured Ruminococcus sp. | reverse complement strand
TCTCTTGACAGATCTGTTGCCTATCCTCATTTCCTGACCTTCCGCTCCGAACGGCATGAAAGGATATCGATCTGATGGCTGAATATGAAAAGAAGGTTCGGGAAATTTTAAAGGCGCATAAATGCATATTTATACGCCGCGGTAAAGGCGATCATGATATTTGGTACAGTCCTGTTACCTCCAGGCATGTAACAGTAGATACAAGGATAAAATCAAGACACACCGCAAATGCAATACTAAAGCAATGCGGAATAAAACATAAATTCTGATCGCAAAAAAAGAACCGGAACGGCAACCCAGCCGCTCCGGTCTTTTTATATTCATGGAAATATTATCATTTGCAATAATAAGCTTTATGTTATTATTACTGCTACTAATAATAACTGTCAAGAAATAAGATCCGCACCATTGCCATGTCGCTATTGCCTTATTTTACCCCTATGTTTGACAATTCAATATTTTTTGCTGATAATTTGATTTTAGAATATCCTATTCTTCTTGTTTGTTTGCATTTAACAACATAGTATCTTGTATTTTCCCAATTACAATTGCTACATAAATATCCTCCAAAGTATGAATTATAGGTCAAAACATTTCCGCATTTTGGACAAATAATCATCTCAACACCTCCATAAATTTAAAATAAGCGTTAAACGTCACACCTTCAAACGGCTTCTGAATAACATTATGTTTATTTAATGTGTTTTTTGCTTCCTCTTGTGGATATGGTTCATAGTAGACTATTTTCTTTATACCTACCTGAGCTATTTTATTTGCACACAAATTACATGGGTATGTAGTAGTATATAACGTAGATTCGGAAAGATCTACAGATACACTTAGTCTTGCCATGTTAACTATTGCATTTTCTTCAGCATGTAATGCCCGACAATAATCTAACATTTTTGAGTTTTTATTTACAATATCAGATATTCCTTTAGCAACTTCTTCATTTTTTACCAATTCATAAATCTTATCATTTAATTCACTTCTTAAATGCTTGCGATAACACTCTCCGTATATATTTTGGCAAGGTAGCTCCGATTGAGGAACTTCATTATAACCGGAACTAAAAACATTGCCGTAATTATCTATAATAATCGCACCGACTTTCCTTTGTGAGCAAGATGATCTCATACTATTCGCATATGCCATTGACATAAGTGTTTCCATTTCACTTGGAATATATTTGATTTTTTTTTCAATTATATCAATATATCTTTCAATAATCTTTTGCAAACCTCTGAAATCATCCGAATTTTCTGCATGAATTATTTTTTTATTAAGAACAATAATATCTGCCATTTGATAACACAATGTTATTTGCTGCCCCGATTCATCCTTTTCATCTTTGTCCCTTCTATCATCTGTTTCAAATAATTCGTTATTATTTCCGTATTTATCTTTTATTCTTTCCCATCTGGTATTTTTATCAGCCCATATTGCAAAAAGGAAAAACTTTGTAAAGGTTTGCTTCAATAGATCAATTTCATGTGTGTTTCTAATACTATCAACAACAAATTTCTTCTTTTTAGATTTTTTGATTTTTTCTATTGCTTTTTTTGCCAAAAAATTTGCACCATTATTTTTTCTGATTTCATTCCCTTTATCTTGCATATTAGTTCGCGGCAATGATGTATCCCCTATTTCCTCTCTCAATATATCCGATAAAGAAATATATTCATATCCTAATTTAGCAAGAATATTACTCGCTATATATGTGCATCCACTTCCAAACGGTCCTGTCATTCCTACTATAATCTTATCAGTATCCACAGGCAATATCCCCCCCTTTCCTTTCCTTCCCTTTCATTTCATTTCATAACTAATATTAATTATATATCCCACAACTTACTTTGTCAAGTCATGACTTGGCTTTTTTATGATTCTGTTATAAAATATCAACATACTTCTTTTCCATATCCGCCTGCAAAAAAAGAACCGGAAAACGGCAACCCCGCCGCTCCGGCTCTTTTTTTAATTTCCGCATCCTGTCATAAATCCTGCCGCCCACGCATCGGCAATTCTCTCCATCCATTCTTTTTTTGTATCGGAATCGGAAAACCTATAAAAAGCATAGCGCATCTGATGCCCCAGCTCATGCGCCAGTATCTTACACTCCTCCTGCTGCGTGTCTATAAGCTTTGGATTAAGAGCTATAGCGCCGGGAAGGGAAAGACCTTTTAACACCTTCATGGGGAAGTAGTCTATATCTATCCCGTTTTGTTCCGCTACCTTTTTAAGCTTTTCCATAATTTCTTCTGTACTCAAATGGATTAAGAACATAATTCTGCCTCTTTTAATTAAATTTGTTAAGCTCTCACCTAAAAATTTCCCGTCCCATCTTGACATAATTCTGTAATATTGATATAATATTCCTGTATACCCCATATGGGGCATAGCCGTGCGCCAACACGGCTATGATGAAAGAAACACCATGTCCAAAGCTATAGCCTTGGACGGTATAACCGTGCGCCAACACGGTTATACATAGACACACATAAAACAAAATACCATACCACGGGCTCGCCAAAGCCCCTGTTTTGGTGTACTTTCTACTATTGTAGAGGTGTACGTATTTTGTTTTATGTATATATTATACTACATCTTGTACAAGATTGCAATATCTATTTTGTATAAGAATTTAGAAGATCAAATGTAAGTCTTGCACAAGAAAGGAGCTTATAAAATGGCAGAAGAAAAAATTTTCAACCCAACAAAATATAAGAACGATTTTCAAAAAGAAAAGTATGATCGATTAATTATTAATGTTCCAAAAGGCGAGAAAGCATTTATACAGGAATATGCAAGGATCATGAAAAAATCACTAAATTCCTATGTTGTTGATTTAATACACGCCGATATACAATCGGGTGAAAGCCTTAACAAGTATAGAGATCAAATTCTTAAGCAGTCCGATGAACAGCTTTTCGCTGCGTACGGTTCACATGACGAAGAAGCACGCAGTGAAATTGAAAAATATATTGAACATAAAAAACAGTCAAATAAGGAGTAAGCAATATGTCAATATTGTAACTCGTATATTCGAGTTTATCAATACAAGGAGGACAAAATGGTTAATTTAGATAATTTTTTTAAAAGAATGTTGGATTTAAACACCACAGCAAAAAAAGTTTCCGAAAAAACAGGTATATCTACGGGTAATATAAGCGATTGGAAAAGCGGCAGATGCCTCCCATCCGCTGAAGAACTTGCCAAAATCGCTGATTGCCTTGACTGTTCGGTAGACTACCTTCTCGGCAGAACAAATAACCCCGACGGTGATTTTTATATTAAGCTTTTCTCCACTGAAGGCTTAAAAGCGATCCGAGCACAGCTTTCCCCCATTATCAGCAAATATGGCTATAATACGCTGGCAGATGAATTAGGCATCAAAGAAACTCATATCTTCCATTTTATAAAACCCGGTGAAGTAACATACGGATATAAATGTCTCGAAAGGCTCTCATCAATTTTTACATTGCTTGATACAAATGCGTACGAATTAATTAAAAAAAGCATATTTAAGGAATATAAAGATATTTTAGAAGCGTACAATAATCTCTCTCCGGAGGATCAGGCAGAAATAAAGGAACAATTAAAGAAAAAATCACCCAACCCTGATGATAATATCCATGCGGCCTATGAGTCAGCCGACAATAATTCGGAACAGGACATACATGCCTATGAAGCATTCATACAATCAAAGGACGAATAATCTCAAAATCCGTCTTAAAAGCCGTAAACATATCATATGCTATTTGTTATTATGTAATTGAAAAATGTCGAATGTTGTCGAAACTAAACAAAGGATGAAATATAATGGAATCACTTTATGAAATAGCGGAACAGAACAGTATAGATATAGACTACTTCCCCATGAAGGTGTTAAAAGGTCTTTCCATTCCCGGTGCTATAGCTCTTAATCCAAAGCTTATAGATACTCAGCAGGAGGAACGCGAGATACTGGCGCATGAGCTGGGGCATCAGATGCGCTATGCTTTTTATAGGTTTTCCGATTCCGATATCACAAAAGCAAGGGCGGAGGAGCGCGCAAACCGGTGGGCTGTAATGCAGCTTGTTCCCATAGACGAGCTGCAAAAAGCATTTAAAAGCGGATGCACAATGATCTGGCAGCTTGCCGAATACTTTAACGTATCGGATAAATTCATGCAAAACGTAATACGCATATACCGGGTCAAAGGAGAAGTAGACCCGTCGTAAAAAATTTTCTCTTGACATTTTAATATCCTGGCTATATAATGTAACTATAGTAATTTATGTAAGGTGAATAAAAAATGTTCAAGCGCAGCTCTGATAACAAATGGGTGGAGCGTGTTCCTGTTGACGGCGGCAAATACAAAACCTTCTACAGCTCCGCTCCCACGCGCACCAAAGCAGAAAAAGAGATCCGTGAAAAAATACAGGCATTTAATGCTGCAAATAAAAACAGCTGCCTGTTCTGCGAGGTTGCGGACCGCTGGAAATATGAACATTGGGAACAAATATCTTTGGGTACGCAGCGGAACTATAACGCGCCCTTCAAGAGACTGCAGGAAGCCTTCGGCGGCTTTTATATATCAGACATCACCGTTAAAGACGTAAATGCCTATCTGGAAAGGCTAAAAGCACAGGACTATGCTCTCAAATCGATCAAAACGCATAGGATCCTGCTCAACCTCATATTCAGGTATGCGTATATCGAAGGGATCATATCGGATAATATTATCATGTACACTTCACTCCCCACCGGTTTGAAGCCCGGTAGGCGTCCGCCGCCGCCCGATGACCAGCTGGAGCTTGTCAAACAAAGTGCCGACTGTCATTTTGGATTATTCGCATATTTCATTCTCTATACGGGACTGCGCCGCGGAGAGGCTCTTGCCCTCACCGACAGTGATATTGATTACGAAAAGCATTTGATCCATGTAACCAAAGCCGTAACATATGACAATAATCATCCTGTCATAGGCGCCACAAAAACAGAAAACGGCGTAAGAGATGTGTATCTGCTCCCGAATTTGGAAGAAAAGATCAGGGGTATAAAAGGGTACATATTCGGGAATCATAAAACCCCCATGACCGAAATGGCGTTCCGGCGCGCGTATGAGCATTATAAAAGGGACAGCGGCGTGACACTCACAGCGCATCAGCTGCGTCACGGGTACGCCATAAAGCTTTACGAAGCCGGCATAGATGATAAAGATGCGCAAGAGCTCATGGGTCATGCCGATATAATTACAACACGTAATATATATATGCATATATCGGAAGCACAAAAAAATAAAACATATAATAAGCTTTTGAATTATTTAAATGAAGAAAATTAACTAAAACAGGTACTAAAAAAAACCGAAAATGGTACAATAAAAGTACACAAACCTTGCAAATGGGCTATATAACTGGATTTCCCTCGGGCTCATAACCCGAAGGTCGTTGGTTCAAATCCTTCCCCCGCAACCATGTGAAAAGCCTTGAAAATGCAGTGTTTTCAAGGCTTTTTGCTTTTTTGCTTCATTTTGGATTTGGTCGTAAATAGTCATAAATAGTTATCAAATGTCATTTGTTTTGGTACATTTTCTGGTACATTTTTTAGTACCCACAAAATATGTCTTTTAAGACATAAACAATCATGGTAATTAATGTTACCATGTAGAAGGGGAACGAAATATGTCGGAAATTATCACGCTTGCAAAAAACATCAAAAAGATCCGCAAAATGCTCTGCCTGTCACAAATCGAATTTGCGGCGGACTGCGGTGTAAGCACCGAATCCATAAGCCGTATCGAACGCTGTATAGCAGATCCACAGCTTTCGACGCTTCAAGCCATTGCCGCATATGTTGACTGCGACGTAGCAGACCTGTTGCGCTGATACAATCAACCGCACGAAGGAAACATCCAACCGGCTTTTCGCCCCGCCGCAGAGTGCTGCCTTTGGCAGCACTCCCGGCCGAAATCGGAATTACCACACTTTCGCGTCAGCCTTTTTGCTTATTTTCTTTTCGTCCAAAGCTATTCCCTGCGCCTTTGCCTGTCTGCGCAGCTCTGTTTCCGTTTCGGTATCACCGTCGGCAATAGCTTTTGCGATCGCGGCATTAATTTTGTTTTTCATTTTGGTTTTTAGTTTGCCGTTTTCAACACTCACGCCCAAACGCTTCAGCGCCGAGCGCAGTTCCGTCTCACGCGCCTCATCGTCATTCAATGCCGCATCCGCCAGTGCGTCTGTCAGCCAGTCGTTAAGGCTGTCCTCCGTGTACTTGTACTCCTTAACAAGTCTGTTACGCACACGCTTCTCCTCCTCGGGTCTGCGGAGCGCATACTCAATATATGCCGGCTTCACTTCACGCGTCAGACTGCCCTTATTGTAATCAACGCCCATGTCGATCATGTACTGCCTGACCTTATCTTCCTTGCTGACATTTCCCGTGATTATCGCCGCGCCGAGATCAGGATATCCGTATACCTTTTTAGGCTTCCATTCATCAATATCGGACGAGAATATGTCACCGTTACTAAAGTCCTTAAAGTATTTTATCGCTCCCGACACAATATTTTTGCCGTTGCCGACCGGCACACCTTCAAGCTCTGCCGCCATAGCAAGCAGCTTTCCTGCCTCGCGGCCTATGGTCTTTAGCTTTTCGTCCGTCGGAAGATACGCGTCCTTGCCGGTCAGATTTTTTACGGCGTCTATGATTTCCTTACTGCCCTTTATCGTATTGTTGACGATCGTGGATATCGGTATCTCAAAATCATATCCGTAACGTATGCCGTTTATTACCTCGCTTGCGGTATTGCCAATGACCGGCAGCGCTGTTGTAACAGCATTGCTGA
>CADBRB010000067.1 GCA_902796955.1 uncultured Ruminococcus sp. | reverse complement strand
ATATCTTATGCCTCATCTATGGACACAATAGGTCCCATAGCCCAAAACGCCGCAGACTGCACTGCAATTTTTGATATAATACGAGGTAAAGACATATTTGACGGAACATCGCTGGATGTTCAAAGCGCTTCAAATAAAACAGATAAAAACATGAACGGATTGCGCATAGCCATACCGATAAAATGCTTTTACAACGGTACCGATGACAATATCGTAAAAACTGTTTTAAAAGCGGCTGATGTTTTTAAATCCTGCGGTGCGGAAGTTGAAGAAACAGACCTGCCGTTTTTTGAGTACGTTGTACCTGCTTATTATATACTCGCCTGTGCGGAGGCAAGCTCAAATCTTGCTCGTTATGACGGAGTAAAGTATGGTTTCAGAAGCAAAAATTCTGCAAGCTTGAACGCTCTTTACGAAAACACACGGGCAGAGGGCTTTGGCAAAGAGGTAAAGAAACGTATCCTACTCGGTACGTTTGTCCTTTCAGCGGGATATTACGACGCATATTACAAAAAAGCTCTTCATGTTAAATCATATATAAAGCAACAGCTTGATGAGCTTTATCAAAAATACGATTTAATATTGATGCCGTGTGCGCCTTATACCGCCCCAAAATTAGGTGAAAGCTTAAACGACCCGCTGCAAATGTACCTTTCTGATATTTTCACCGTAACGGCTAATTTAACGGGATTGCCGGCAATATCACTTCCCTGTGGATTTGATAAAGACGGTATGCCGATAGGCTTGCAGTTAATCGCTCAAAGAATGAACGACTATGTGCTCCTCAATGCGGCGCAGGCATACCAGCAGATAACAGACTGGCATAAAATAAGAGCGGAGGTGAGGTAATGGAGTGGAAAACGGTTATCGGTCTTGAGGTTCATGTGGAGCTTTCAACCGAAACGAAAATCTTTTGCTCATGCTCCACACGCTTCGGAGCTGCACCAAACACGCAGTGCTGCCCCGTATGCACGGGTATGCCCGGCACTCTGCCTGTGCTTAACGCAAAAGTGCTTGAATACGCAGTTAAGGCAGGCGTTGCGCTCAACTGCGAAATAACAAGATATAATAAATTCGACAGAAAAAACTACTTCTATCCCGATTTACCCAAAGCGTATCAGATATCTCAGCTATACCTTCCGTTTGCAAAAAACGGTAAAGTTGATATCGGCGGCAAAACTATACGAATCCATGAGATACATATGGAGGAGGACGCAGGAAAGCTAATACACTCCGAGGATTCAAACAAAACTCTCATTGATTACAACCGATGCGGAGTTCCTCTGCTTGAGATAGTATCCGAGCCTGATTTTGAAAACTCCGATGAGGTCATACGCTATCTTGAACAGCTTAAATCAACTTTTGAATATCTCGGAATATCTGACGTTAAAATGCAGGAGGGATCTCTCAGGGCAGACGTTAATCTCTCGGTTATGCCGATAGAGTCAAGTATGCTCGGAGTTAGAACCGAAATGAAAAATATCAACTCCTTTAAGGCTATAGAGCGTGCCATCGCCTACGAAACACAGCGCCAGATAAGCGTTCTTGAAAGCGGCGGCAGAGTAATTCAGGAAACACGCCGTTGGGATGATGGCGCAGGGGTCAGCCTTTCAATGCGCTCAAAGGAAAATGCGCATGACTACAGGTATTTCCCCGAACCCGATATACCGCCTGTTTTCATAAGCGAAGAAATGCTCAACAACGTCATATCTGCACAGCCGGAGCTTGCTCATGAAAAGAAAAAACACTACCAAACTGAATTTAATCTTACGGAATACGAGTCGTCACTGTTGACAATCAACCGCAATTTTGCTATATTATTTGAGAGTACAGTTTATATTTGCCGTGAGCCTAAGGAAACCGCCAACTGGATGCTCGGCTCACTTATGAGATATATGAGCGAAAACGGCTTGGACTATGGTGATATCAAGCTTTCGCCTCAGCTTTTTGCACGGTTTATCGCTGTAATAAAAAGCGGAAAAATCAACCGCAATGTAGGTAAAGACGTATTTATGCAAATGCTTGAAAGCGGCGATGACTTCAATATAGATAATTACATAGCGGAGAACGGTCTTGCCGTAATCAATGACGAAAATGCCGTAAAAGCCGCCGTTAAGCGTGTTTTTGAGGCAAATCCGAAAACAATAGAACAGTATTTATCCGGTAAAACAAAGGTTACGGGTTTTCTTGTTGGTCAGGTAATGAGGGAATTTAAAGGAAAAGCCGATGCCGAAACCGTCAATAAAGTCGTTTTGTCGGAGCTGTCGGAATTAAGAAATTGATCGCTGTGCATCGCAATGTACTGCTCGCACTGATTAATGCAGAGTAAACTATACAGCATTGCACAACGAATAAAATACAGGAGGAAATTATGGAATACATCAATTACGAAAAGCGTGTCAATACCAGAGATATCGAGTATATTATAGACAGCTTTAAAAACGGAACTATCAAGGACGGAGAAAAAATCCAGGTCGAGGGTACTATCCACCGCATAAAGGAAATGAGCGGATTTGCCTTTGTTATTATCAGGAGCGCACGCAGAGTTTTCCAGTGCGTTTGGGAAGAAGGCAAGTCGCAGTGCGACCTCAAGGATTACAGCGTTGAGGAATGCGTTATTATTGACGGCACAATGATTTATGAGGAGAGAAGCCGTTTGGGCTTTGATATACGTATAGACGATATGAAACGCATATCAGGCAAAGCCGAAGTACCTCCGATCGAGATAAGCAATGATAAGAAAATAGAAAAGCTCAACCTTAATACATTGCTCGACAACAGGATTTTGTCTTTAAGAAATCCAAAAATACGTGCCATTATGAAGATTGCCGACGGCGTTATGTATTCGTTCCGCAGCTTTTTAAGAAGCGAGGGCTTTACTGAATTTGTACCGCCTAAGATGGTTTGTGCCGGAGCAGAGGGCGGCGCAGATATGTTTGAGATAGATTACTTCGGCAAAAAAGCATATCTGAATCAAAGCCCGCAAATGTACAAGCAGGTAATGGTTGGCGTGTTCCAGCGTGTATTCACCGTCAGCCCTGTTTTTCGTGCGGAAAAGTACAGCACAAACAGACATATTAACGAGTTTCAGGGTCTTGATCTTGAAATGGGCTTTATAGAGTCCTTTGAAGATTTAATGGAGCTTGAGGCAAGAATGTTCAAGTATATGTTCGAGGTACTTAACAACGAATACAGCGCAGAGCTTGAGATGTTCCTCGGCAAGGGCGGCCGTTTGCCGGAGCTTACGTCGTTCCCGAAAATCAAATTTGCGGACGCTAAAAAGCTGTTTGCCGAAAATCATCCCGGCAAGTACGGTGAACTTGCTCTTAATGAGCCGGACTTTGCACCCGATGAGGAAAAATGGCTGGGAGAGTATTTCCTGAAGAATTACAACGCTCCCATTGTATTTGTTACGCATTATCCCACTGTTAAACGTCCGTTTTACGCTATGGACGACCCTG
Source organism: uncultured Ruminococcus sp. (assembly GCA_902796955.1). Taxonomy (GTDB): domain Bacteria; phylum Bacillota; class Clostridia; order Oscillospirales; family Acutalibacteraceae; genus RUG14223. The sequence goes on along the minus strand of CADBRB010000067.1, from coordinate 996 downwards.
CAGACCCCAACTATACGCTCAGCTTCGATATGCTTTTGAGCGGACTTGAGGTAACAACCGGCGGCCAGCGCATACATGATTATGATATGCAGGTGGCTAAAATGCAGGCACGAGGAATGGATATAAACGAATTTGAAGATTATCTTACCATGCACAAGTACGGTATGCCTCCGCACGGCGGAATGGGACTCGGTCTTGAAAGAATCGTGCAAAATCTTTTAGGACTTGAAACAATCAAGCAGGCAACTGCGTTCCCACGTGATCGTGACAGATTGCGTCCGTAAAACAGAGCCGGCAGACGGTAATATATCAAAGATAAAGCTCCGTTAAAACTTCGTTACGGAGCTTTCAGATTACCGATAAATCGGTCAGTCCACGCAAAAATATAAAATGGCAAGAGATTATAAATAAATCAGGCAAATATAAAACAGCAGGCAAGCTATCTTTAATAAATAAATGGCTTGCCTGTGCTTTCCACGAAAACAAACGTGCTAAGCGCATCTAAGCGTTGCGTAATCGGTTATTAAGAGCAACAACTGCCTTGCTCACATATAGAGTTAGTCGCAGGAAACAAAGTCGCAACTTGCGATTTGTCTGTGTGCGACTTGAGTGCAGGCTCAGCCTGTGTTTGCCACGCTTTGCAAAGCTTTCCGCCGACACCTGTTTAAAGCGTTTTAATGATAATTAGTATAACATTTGAATTTTTGGATAAAAAATTCACAACTTTCAAAAATAACGCTTGACTTTTATGCTGTAAGTGTGTTATAATAATTTAGTCAGCGAAAGATGACGTGCGCTGCTAGCTCAGCTGGATAGAGTGACTGGCTACGAACCAGTAGGTCAGGGGTTCGAGTCCCTTGCAGCGCGCCATTACCTCTCAACATCGGTTGAGAGGTTTTTTTGTTGTATTTACCTTAAAATATGAGGGTACAACCGTGCTGACGTTCGAGTATCTTGCAGTGCGTTATTACCTCTCAACATCGGGTGAGAGGTTTT
>CADBRB010000066.1 GCA_902796955.1 uncultured Ruminococcus sp. | reverse complement strand
CTCTCTATTAACAAAACAACAGCCGTTGCTTTAAAAATATCCGAGGGAAATTTTTCCGTTCGTTATAAGGGTAGGTTCAACAATGATGAAACAGGTCAGCTTGCGCAGAGTGTTAATCGTATGGCGGATGTGATTCAGGACCATATTACAGAGCTGAATAACTACAACTTTATGCTCAGAGAAGATAATGTCCGTTTTCAGGAATATGAAAGTATGCGTCAAAAGGTTATACGAAATATTACCCATGACCTTAAGACGCCGTTAGCGATTATCTCCAGTCAGGTGGAAATGATGAGTACCTGTGATAAACAGGAGAAGAAAGATTATTACTACCACTCTGCAATGGAAGAAATCGAAAAAATGAGCAGCATGATTAGTGAGGTACTCGGCATAACAGCCAGGGAAAAGAAGCAATATGAGGATATGCTTGAGAGAGTCAATATAAGCGACAAAATTACTCTGCTTTGTGAGCGTTGCGCAGATTATGCCGAAGCCAAAGGTATTAATGTTAAAACCGATATAGAAAAGCACATTGTTCTTTCTACCTTTGATAAACACATAGAATATGTTTTTTATAATTATCTTTCCAATGCGGTGTGCCATACTCCACCGGGAGGCACTATTCTGTTTTCATTGCACGCACAGGATAATGCGGCTCGTTTTTCGGTGTGGAACGAGGGCAAACCGATTGATGATGAAATAAGGGATGTTATTTGGAACGAAGGCTTCAGCACTAAAGAAAATGAGGAGAATAGCGGACTTGGCTTGTATATAGTGAAGGAAATCTCATTGATTGAGCAAACTGTTTGCGGCTTTGAAAACTGCGGCGGGGTAGAATTTTGGTTTTTATTTACAGATCTTTCTTAAATATCTCATACTAATTAGAATTAAACACTTTAAGATATGTTGCGTTAAATTCCGCATAACTCTGTTTTCGCCCTCGGTGCGAAGCAACGCCGACTTTGCGTAATGTGTTAAATCCTGTTGACTTTATGCGTTTGTTAAGATATATAATAATGCCGACGGAGTTTTCGCTAAGAAAACCCCGTCGGTTTTGTTTAGTTATAATTTATTACCGTTAATTATTATTAATAACGTTGTACCGATGTATTGTACAGTATCTCGAATGCCATTTTCCATAAGCATTCAGGGTGTTTTTTGTAAGAATCTGAATGCGATAACAGCGCTTTACTGTATCTGTAGAATTGTAAGGTGTGCCGACACAGGACGTGTACTTCCGGCGAGCGGTGTGATTGTGAGTGCCGCCGCATTACCCGCAGGATTGCGAACGGTTATAATTGAGTTAATAGTTGTTGTTTCAACGATAGCCATTCCAACAATCTGAGAAGCACCTGTTGCTCTGCCTACTACGGTATATGCCAAATCCGTACCGTTAAGCGTAAGAAGAAGCTGACCTGCTTCGTCTACGCTTACTTCAAAAAGGACATGATATACGCCGATATCAGCAAGATTGAACGAATTTGCTCCTGTGCGGGTTATTCCCGTTCCGCTGTTAGGGCCGTCTTGTGGAAAGCTGACATCCGTTCCGGAAGCAACAGTTGCCGCATTGTCAGATGGCATCAAAGCATAAAAATCGGCATAATTCAATAAACCGCCTGTAGGGCCTGTTACACCTGTCGGACCCTGACAGTATATCTTATTGCAACAGATGCAATCACAATCACATTTACATTTACATTTGTGCGTATTATCTGTGCTAATATTACATCCATTATACTTGTATACATTCATTGGTATTTTTAAGTTGTTCATTTTAACACTTACGTAATGTTGTATGACGCATAGCACCTATTGCATAATATGTCATTTACGGTGTGTGTTGTACATAATTTAGAAGCTACGCATTCGGTACCCGTCTGCACACCTTGTCTTGCGAAGATTATTCTCGCAAATCTAAGACTATTTAATTCGGGATGAGTAGAAAAAAGAATTTATCGCTCAAAAGAAAAAAGAAATCTTGATTTAAGAAAAACTTTAAGAAATTTTGCAAAAAAGTCTTGACTTTTATTGTATGCAGTGATATAATACATATCGTTGTAAAGATGCGAGTGTGCTGGAACTGGCAGACAGGCACGTTTGAGGGGCGTGTGTTGCATGACGTACGGGATCAAGTCCCGTCACTCGCACCAATGAAAGCAAGGATCGTATTCGTTTTATAACGGATGCGATTTTTTGTTTTTCTGCATTTTCACAAGCATTACATCCTCTTAATAAATATAACT
>CADBRB010000065.1 GCA_902796955.1 uncultured Ruminococcus sp. | reverse complement strand
TGCGAGTGTGCTGGAACTGGCAGACAGGCACGTTTGAGGGGCGTGTGTTGCATGACGTACGGGTTCAAGTCCCGTCACTCGCACCAAACCTATAATCTCAGAAATGGCTTAAACAAGCCGTTTCTGAGATTTATTTTTTACTCAAAAGTGTCTGATTTTAAAAATTGTCATTATTTTTGTCATTATAGAGTTTGTACTAATTCCTGATATAAAGAATTTGCACTTGTATGCGGTATCTTTTAAATGGTAAAAAAGCTCTGCATATTGACAACTGCTTAGTCAATATTTAAAATAGATTTAGATATTCTTAGGATAGAGGGGACAGGTATGAACCAAATTAAACTGATAGCCAGCGACCTGGACGGTACGTTACTTTTAAACGGCAATACAACTGTAGATGATAATACGCTCGGTATGATTGAAGAGCTTATAAAAAACGGTGTTGTTTTTGTTGCCGCAAGCGGCAGACAGTATGAGAATCTGCAAAAGCTGTTTTATCCCGTTAAAGACAGCATAGCATATATATGCTATAACGGGTGCTACAGTATATATAAAGGAGAGGTATTTTACAAGAGATTTTTAGACGGTAGCTTGGCAAAGAAGATTGTACATGACATAAATGAAGCCGATGACTGCGATGCTATGGTTTCTGTAGCCGGTGCAGAATGTATATGCCCGCAAAAGACCGATTTGGCCGATACTTTAAAAAATAAGGTGCTGGCACAGTATAGAATTGTTCCTGATTTAACGAATATGAATGAGGAAGTTTACAAAATAGGGGTTTACAGTGAAAAGGGCAATATAAACAGTGATTACTGGAAAGAAAAATACGGAGAAATATGCACAGTACAAGATAGCGGCACACAATGGCTTGATATTGTGCCAAAAGGGATAAATAAGGGTATTGCCCTTAATAAGCTGCTGAGCGACCTCAATATTTCGCCGGATAATTGCATCGCTTTTGGAGATAATGAGAATGATATCGAGATGCTGAAAACCGTAGGGTATCCCATTACTATGCAATCAGCTTCTCCCAAGATTCAAAAATACGGGATATATTCTACAAATACAGTGGCTGATTCACTGTTGAAGCTTTTGCAAAGAGCGTAAGAGGTAAATGTACGCTTAACAGTAATATGATATTGAATACTTAGTTACTACTAATTCCTGATAGGAATCAGGCGTGAATTTGCGAGAATATTTTTCACAATCTTTGGCTCAGCCTTACATTGTCCGCTTACACATCATATACTTGTTATAACATGAAAAAGCTTTATGCACTGCGCCCGACTACGTAATAGCATACGTTCTTTTATTAAGAAAAATTAACAAGATTAAAACTTTTTAAAGTACTTAAAAACAGTTTTGAATGCCAAAATACACGCTTTTTTGCTTTACTTTTTTTGATTAAAAAAGTATAATAAAATTACTGATAAAGGAGGGAGGATTTATATTATGAAAAGAAAGATTACTTATACCGTAGCGGTTTTATCTATTGCAATGATATTGGGGGTAACTCCCGTAAAAGCGCGGGAAGCGCCCATGTATGCTCTGCTGAACGGAGCTACAGCCGGAGCCGATATTTTTGCATATGAGATTGATGTGAACAATGCAAACGATGAGAATACTACTCTTGAAGAAAGCTTTGAAGGACCCGAAATTACTAATATTGAAAATCTTGCAAACGGCTCTAAGATAAGCTGGTCAGAGTATAAAAATGCTGCCAAGTACAGGGTATTTATGTGGGCCGGTGAAGATTGGAGTATAATAGGTACAGTAAGTGAACAGCAATTTGTACACACTAACCTTATTTCCGGCATGGCATATCGCTATACCGTCAGAGCTATGGACGATGCTGACAATTATATAGGTGAATATCGTACATACGGCAGTGAGAACGTATATTTAATGCCGCCTTTAATCAACGTCATCAGCAATGACTATAGCGGAGTTAAGCTTACTTGGAAAACGTGTAACGGAGCAGACAATTATATAGTTTTAAGAAAGAATAAATCCGACGAATGGAAAGTAATTGCTCAAACAGGAGAAACGTCATATATAGATACTTCGCCTGATGAGAATATGCAGTGTATATATGCTCTGAGATGTTCTTGTGCTGGCGGCGCATTTGTAAGCGCATACGGTGATGAAGCCGATATTTTTTATTTGAGTGCGCCGGAAATAAAAAGCTTTGAAAATACGGTAAGCGGTACTAAAATCACATGGAACAATATAGAGTACGCAGATAATTACCTCTTATACGTAAATGACGGCTCTGAATGGAGAAAAATAGCTGATGTTAAGGAAACAAGCTTTACACATAATAATCTTGAATCCAATAAGAAATACAGCTATACGGTACAGTGCATGAGCAGTTCCTTTAATGCTGTAAGCGGGTTTAAATCCGTTGGATGGAGCAACATATTTTTGTCGCCGCCTGTGCTTATATCAGCCAAGAATGTAAACGGAGGGGTTGAAGTATGCTGGCAGGCTAAAGACGGTGCGCAAAGATATGCAGTTTACAGAAAACCGCCCAACGGAAAGTGGAAAAAGCTCGGTGATACAAAAGGTATTTCGTATATTGATAAAACTGCGGTATCGGGCACAAATTACACCTATACGGTGAGGTGCTTATCTGATGACGGTAAAAAAACCGTAAGCTCATATAACAGCTTTACAAGTACGGATTATGTTGCTGTGCCGACAATCAAAAGCTTTGAAAACAAGTCAAACGGTACATTGATAAAATGGACGAAATCCGCCGGGGCGGCAAAGTACAGAATTTATATCAAAACAAACGGAAGCTGGAAAAAGCTTGCCGATACCACCGATTTAAGCTATCCGCATAAAGGGCTTACAGCCGGAGTAAAGTATACATACACGGTAAGATGTATGAACAATAGCGGACAATTTGTGAGCGGCAGCGACAAAACAGGCAAGAGCAATATATTTATCCTGCCTCCTGCAGATTTGTCGCTTGAAAATGTATACCGAGGCGGAAGAATAAAATGGAGCGCATCAAAGAGAGCGCAAAAATACAGGGTTTTCAGGCTCACCTCAGGCACATCATGGGTACAGTTGGGAGATACCGAAAATCTGACTTTTACAGATAAAAAAGCAATATCGGGCAAAACGTATAAATATTCGGTCAGATGTATCTCTGCGGATTCCCTGCACTATACAAGCTCCGCCGGCGTTCAAAAATCTATAAAGTATCTTCAAGCACCTTCTATAACATCGTTTGCAAATAAAGCCGATGGCATACAAATTAACTGGTCTAAGGTTGCCGGTGCGGCAAAATACAGGGTTTATGCACACAGCAGTACAGGCTGGCGAATAATAGGAGATTCATCTGGTACGAGCTTTATGCACAACAACCTTGTAAACGGTGAAAGCTATACCTATACGGTAAGATGTCTGGATAAAAACAACAAACTTGTAAGCGGTTTTGAAAAATCGGGCAAGACAACGATATTTTTCGCTCCGCCTAAAATTGCCGAGATATCCGGAGCAGGTAACGTAAATACCGTTAAATGGAAAGCTGTAAACTCTGTTTACGGATATAGACTCTACAGACGTACCGTTTCAAAATCGTGGACTAAGCTTGCGGATATTGCGGGCGAAACATCTTACACCGACAATTCGGTTAATACCGGTGAGCTTTACGCATATACTCTGCGCTGCATTGACAAAAACGGTAAGCTTATCAGCTGGTTTATAGACAATACTCCTTACTATCGCAACGGTAAAGCGGCAACAGGGTATGTAAAGCTTAACGGAAAATATACGTATTTTAAAAACGGAATCCTGCAAAAGAACAAAATAGTAGGTTCATCTGCCGAGGGATACCGCTATGCGGACTCTTCGGGCTATTGCGTTACAAGTTATGAGATACGGAGTGCGGTAGATTTTGTGGTTGCACACGCAAAGGGTACTACTGCTGAGCAAAAGCTCAAGAGCTGTTTTGACTATCTATACAAGCATTATTCATATGAAAGAGTTATCGGTATACCGTCCTGCGGTGCGGATATGCAGAGCATGGCACAAAGAATGTTTAAGAATAAAAGAGGAAATTGCTTTTGCTATGCATCGGCGTTTGCGTGTATAGCAAAGGTTCTGGGTTACAGAGCCCGTGCCGCAACAGGGCAGGTAACATCGCTTTACGGCGGGCTTACGCCACACGGATGGGCTGAGGTGTATTCTGGCGGTCAGTGGCTGCTGTGCGACCCTGATTTGCAAAAAGAGGCATACGGCGATTATTTTATGCGTACAAGAGCGCAGTTCCCCGTTAATCCTCTTGTGGAAAATAAAAAATTTGAGGTCACTTTTTCCAACGGAAACGCTGTGTGGAAATGACAATTTTAATCAAAATATAATCTAAATCTAATTTAGCGGAAGATGTTTACACCATGTCGGTTACAGTACGTTTATGCGGTAAATCGGGGTATAAATTTATCTTCCGTTTTCTTTTGTAATTCCTTGACTTATAAAGAATAAATTTGTATAATGTTTGTATATTAATTAAATGGAGTTGAGATTATGAACAGAAAGCTACTTGCCATAGTTATTACCGCCGTTACGGTAGCTGCAATGATTCTGTCGGTTCCGTCAGGTGCTTTTGCCGTTGATACGAGTATTGCACTGGCTGAAAATGCCAACGAAATGCAGGAGGCTACTCCTACCGATGTAACTTTCAGCGGGCCGAAGATTACTATGTTTGAAAATATAGCAACCGGAACGAGAATTAAGTGGACAGAATACGAAAACGCTGTAAATTACAGACTTTTTTATTGGGACGGTTCATCGTGGAAGCCAATAAAGACCGTTGCCGAAACCTCTTGTACCCATACAAATCTGACAAGCGGAAAAACGTATCTATATACGGTAAGGGCGCTTGACAACAACGGTGAATATATAGGCGA
>CADBRB010000064.1 GCA_902796955.1 uncultured Ruminococcus sp. | reverse complement strand
TTACTGCAAGACAGAGATTCATCCTCGCCCGTGTAAGGGCTTCATCATCGGTGTGTACCCTGCACGCATTGTAAAACTTATGGAACAGCGTGGCAAGATTGATGACATACCGTGTGATTTGCGTGGGGTCGTAGCTCTTTGCCGCTGCAATTATCTCCTCGGTGTAGGACGCAAGGTGATGTATCAGCTCTATTTCTTCCGGCTGATTGAGCAGTTCAAGCTCCTGCTTGGTGCAGGCTTTCGGCTCAATGCCGCTGCTGTGGAGATTTTTAAGTATACTGCAAATTCTTGCATGGGCATACTGTACATAGTATACGGGATTTTGCGAATCCTGAGCGACGGCAAGATCAAGATCAAAATCCATTTGCGTGTTCGCTTCACGCATATTGAACAGGAATCTTGCGGAATCAACGGAAACCTCATCGAGCAGGTCGGAAAGCTGTATCGCCTTTCCCGTGCGCTTACTCATGGTGACTATCTGACCGTTGCGCACAAGCTTAACAAGCTGCATAAGCACAACATCCAGCTTATCGCCGTCAAGACCTATCGCATTCATTGCGCCCTTCATACGTGCAACATGGCCGTGATGGTCGGCTCCCCAGATATCTATACAGGTGTCAAAGCCTCTTATTTCGAGCTTGTTCCTGTGGTATGCGATATCCGATGCAAAATAGGTCGGATTGCCGTTGTTTCGTACAAGCACCTCGTCCTTTTCTGCTCCGAGTGCAGTTGCCTTGTACCACAGTGCGCCGTCCTTTTCGTAGGTCATGCCCTTGTTTTTCAATATGTCAATAGTGTCCTTGACAAAGCCGCTGCTGTGCAGTTCGCTCTCAAAGAACCATTTGTCGTAGTTTATCCTGTATTTTGCCATATCCGCCTGCATTTTGGCAATGTTCTTGGGCAAAGCATAGTCTACAAGTGCCTTTTTACGCTCCTGTGATGTAGCTTCGAGCAGGCTGTCGCCGTATTCGGCGGCATAAGCGGCGGCATGATCCTTAATATCAGCTCCCTGATATCCGTCCTCCGGGAAAGGTACGTTCTCCTCGCCCTTGAAAATTTGCAGATATCTTGCCTCTAAGGATACGGCAAACTTTTCTATTTGATTTCCGGCATCGTTTACATAAAACTCACGCCAGACATCATACCCTGCGGCGTCCAGAACAGCCGCAAGACAATCGCCCAGTGCGCCTCCTCTTGCATTGCCCATGTGCATGGGTCCCGTCGGATTTGCGGATACGAACTCGACTATGACCTTTTTGCCGGCACCGTAAGCAGAATGCCCGTAGTTTTCCTTATACTCGTTTATTTCATGTATTACATCGGCAAAATACGCCGGGCTGAAAAAGAAATTTATAAAGCCCGGTCCCGCTATTTCTATCTTATTGAAATATGAGCCGTTCAAATCTATGTTGTCCTTTATAGCCTGCGCTATTTTAACCGGGGCAGTTCTAAACGACCTGGCGCAAGCCATTGCCGCATTGGTAGCCAAATCTCCGTGACTTCTGTCTGCCGGAGTTTCTATTATGAAATCGGGTATCTCTGCCTGTATAAGCGTACCCGCATTTACAGCACGGTTTATCGCATTAGTTATCTTTTCACGCAGTAATGCTACAGCCAGCATCTTTGTGCTTGATATGCCTGACATTTTATACTCTCCTTTGATTTGTTCATAATCTATATGCACCGCAGATGACGTTACTGCGGCTTTCTTTTTAATGTTATAAGGCAGGTGTTCCGGCTTATGAAATCGGAGTTGAAGTCTATATCATAAACCATAAGCACAGTGCCTTCTCCGTTATTGAGCGATATCTCGGTTTTTATGGTGTACACACCCATTACGAGCAAGCCCATCGGAGTGTTGTAGTGGCATTGATGACGCACTCCCTGCTCAAGTACAAGGTCTGAGTATATATCTCCTCTTCTGCTTACCGTCACCACGCTGCCGCCGTTTTCGGACGGTTTTATTTTTACGGTCGTTCTGCATCCCTGCGGTGAACCGTCATCACTGTATTCAGTGTAAATTATATATTTTGCTCCGTTCTTTTCGTTATAACTTCCTGCGGTGATAAGCTCAATTTTATCAGTGTTATCGTCTGACATAACCTGTGACGTTACAACCGATATAATATAGTCGTCACGCAATTTTTACACCGTCCTTATGTATTCTGCCCCATATCGGCTATAAACTGCTCTATATCCAGCCTCTGTACATTATGCTCTATCTCGCTGCCCAGAAAAACTCTTGCAACAGACGAAAAAGTTTCAACACAATCACTTACGTAATACTCATATGTGCCTTTTGCGTTTTGAGTGTTCAGCATACCGCTTTTATTAAGCAGCTCTGCCGCATAGAGGGCGGTTTCACGTCCCGAATTTATAAGCTTGACGTTTTCGCCCATATAATCCGATATAATATCCATGAGAATCGGATAATGCGTACAGCCCAAAATGAGCGTGTCAACACCGATATCCTTTAAGCCTGCAAGATATCTTTCCGCCGCCATGCGCGGTATAGGGTCATCCCTTTTTATAAAGCCGTTTTCCACAAGCGGAACAAACAGCGGGCAATCCTGCTGGAACACTTCGATACGGCTGTCAATACTGTGTATATGTCGCTCATATGAACGGCTCTTTACGGTGGCGGTAGTACCTATTACTCCGATTTTACCGTTGTGGGTAGCCTTTACTGCCGCCAATGCGGTAGGCATCAAAACTCCTGTATACGGCACATCGGTTTCATCAGATAAATTAGGCAGAACCGAGCTTACCGTTCCGCAGGCGGCTATTACCAGCTTAACGTTTTTGGAAATCAGGAAGGCCGTGTCCTGCAAAGCGTATTTTTTTATTATGTCGGTGCTTCGGTTACCGTACGGAACACGTCCGGTATCTCCAAAGTATACTATATTTTCGTTAGGAAGAACCTTTTGGAGCTGTTTTACGGCCGTAAGGCCGCCGAGTCCGGAATCAAAAACTCCTATGGGTTGACTTGACATCTGTATTCCCTCTTTCAATCACAATCGTTATATCTAAAAATCTATTTGATAAGTATATCATAAATAGTCTATGCTGTCAAAGCCTGTAAAATAATAGTTATCCGTTAAGCATACCGTACAGGCGCATTATGCCGTCGTAGTTTTCGCAATATCTGTTTATACTGTAGAGATAGCCCTGCGCCACCCCTGCATTGGATACGAAATTCTTATCTGTTGAAAAGAAATTGCCGCATATCTCCTGCGCTCCGTCAAAGTACATCGCATTTTCGGGATAATAATATTTATTGAACAGGAAATCGGTGTAATTTACTGCGGTAAGCACAAAGGAGCGTGCGTCAAAGCCCTGCGTATACTCTTCAAGACGCTCATCCTGTTGAGAATCTATGAATATCTCATAACCCGTGATAAGGAAATCAAGATACTCCGGCGAAAAATTCGTACCGTTTGCTATAAATGTAACCTTTTCGTCCAAATATTCAAGCGCATTTTTATAATAATCCCCGTTGCCTGTGAATTTGCCAAGATATTTAAGCGACAGCATCAGCCATTTATCCGCCGATGATTTATAGCTTTCTGTTTCGAGCATATTTTTCACGGCAGAGGTTGCGAAATCTATCCAAATCTGCTCACCGGTAAATTCGTACATTCTGCACATTGCATATGATGCCATAGAATTATATTGCCAATCCCTTACGCAATCATCGGACTCCAGTGACGGATAAAGCAAGGTATGCTCAAAGCTTCCGCTTGCTTCGTCAAAAAAACAGCATACGCCGTTCATCAGCATTCGCAAGAGCCGCTCGGCATTTACATCTCTTCCTCCCGAAGTACCAATATAATCCATCAACGCAACTGCGGCAAGTGCCGTATCTCCCAAATAAACCTCCTCTGCGTCTGCGTGCGTCATTGTTATTGAATCTTTTAAAAAGGCGCAGTCGTTATCGGGATGTGAAATATACTTTTCAAGATACTTTACGGAGCTATCCAAAGCCTTTTTGAGCTTTTCATCCGGTGCAACCCTGTATTGCTCAGCAAGAGCCGAAACAGCCTTTGCGTGATCTGCTCCGAGGTAATCCTCACTGTAGGTAAGCCCGTCGATAGGGCTTATATAATAAGTGAACTGACCGTTTTGCAGGAGCGAATCTATGAGCTTTTGAGCCGTATCGCTCTTGACTGCTTCAAGCCTGTTTTTGTTTTGTGCGGCGTTGGCTTCTCTTACGCTGAAATTGTATTTATCATGCATAAGCGTATATGTGTTGCCGCTGTCATATATAAAGCCTATCGTGGTAAACACCCTGATTTTTTCAGGCATTATCTTTACGGAACCTCTTTTTTGCAACTTAAGATAGGCA
>CADBRB010000063.1 GCA_902796955.1 uncultured Ruminococcus sp. | reverse complement strand
GAATTTAGGTGGTACCGCAGAAGTTTATTATGGCTTTTGTCCTAATTATAAGTTAGGACAAAAGCCTTTTTTTAATGAAAGACGCTAACCGTATACGTCAGCAGAGCTTTATTAAGCGAGTACAACAAGTATAAAAAAGGAGAAATGAATCATGCAAAAAGAAATACCTTACAAGATTTATCTTGAAGAAAGCGAGATGCCGAAGGCATGGTATAATGTGCGTGCAGATATGAAAAACAAGCCTGCACCGCTTTTAAATCCGGGTACATTACAAAAGATGACGTTAGACGAGCTTTCAGGCGTATTCTGCCGTGAGCTTGCACAGCAGGAGCTTGACGAAACCACAGCTTATTTTGATATTCCCAAGGAAATACTCGACTTTTACAAAATGTACCGTCCGTCACCGCTTGTAAGAGCGTATTTTTTAGAGAAGGCACTTGGCACACCGGCTCATATCTATTATAAATTTGAAGGTAACAATACTTCGGGCAGTCATAAGCTCAACTCTGCAATAGCACAGGCTTATTATGCAAAAAAGCAGGGATTAAAGGGCGTTACTACCGAAACCGGCGCAGGTCAGTGGGGTACTGCACTGTCTATGGCTTGTTCATATTTTAATCTTGACTGCCAGGTATACATGGTAAAGGTTTCATATGAGCAAAAACCGTTCAGACGTGAGGTTATGCGCACATACGGTGCAAAGGTAACACCGTCGCCGTCAATGGAAACAGAGGTAGGCAGAAGAATAAACGCCGAATTTCCGGGTACTAACGGAAGCCTCGGCTGTGCAATCTCTGAAGCTGTTGAGGCGGCTGTATCTCAAGACGGCTACAGATATGTACTCGGTTCGGTGCTTTCTCAGGTATTACTGCATCAATCTGTAATAGGACTTGAAACGAAGGCGGCACTTGATAAATACGGCATTAAGGCAGATATAATTATCGGATGTGCAGGCGGCGGCTCCAACCTCGGCGGACTTATGGCTCCCTTTGCAGGTGAAATGCTCAGAGGAGAAGCCGACTACCGTATAATCGCAGTTGAGCCGAAGTCATGCCCAAGCCTGACAAGAGGAAAATATGCATATGACTTTTGCGATACAGGTAAGGTTTGTCCGCTTGCCAAGATGTATACGCTCGGCAGCAGCTTTATGCCTTCACCGAATCATGCTGGAGGTTTGAGGTATCACGGTATGAGTTCGGTAGTATCTCAGCTTTATGATGACGGATATATTGAGGCAACCTCGGTTGAGCAGACAGAGGTATTCAAGGCGGCTCAGATGTTTGCAAGAATTGAAGGAACATTGCCGGCACCGGAGAGCAGCCATGCCATAAAGGTTGCCATTGATGAGGCACTCAAATGTAAGGAAACAGGCGAAAGCAAGAATATCGTATTCGGTCTTACAGGCACAGGTTACTTTGATATGTACGCATACGCCGCATATAACGACGGTAAAATGGGCGATTATATCCCAACCGATGAAGATATACAAAAGAGTTTGAGCAAACTGCCCAAGGTTTGATAACGCAGAGAGTGAACGTTATGCTGATTGATTTTCATACTCATATATTTCCCACAAAGATTGCCGATATGGCGATAAAGGTGCTTAAGGCAGGTATGCTTAAGGAGCAGGGCTACTGTATTGAACCTCAATACGACGGAACGGTAGACGGACTTAAAGCGATGATGCAGAAAAACAATATAGATATAAGCGTTACATTGCCGATAGCCACCAGACCTAAAAACACGGCCTCAATAAATACATTTGTAAAGGGCATAACCGACAGCGGTATAATCTCGTTTGCTACAGTACACCCCGAATCCGATAACTATAGGGAAGAGCTTGAACAAATTGCCGAAAGCGGCTTTAAGGGTATTAAGCTTCATCCGGAATTTCAGCATTTTTATATAGACAGCAAAGAATCTGTTGATATATTACAGACTGCGGAAAAGCTGGGGCTATATGTAGTTATCCATGCAGGAGCGGATATTGGTATGCCGCCGCCTGTGCATTGTACGCCGAAAATGTTAAAAAACGTACTTTCTTATATTTCGGGTAAATACTTGATAGCGGCGCATTTAGGCGGATACGGTATGTGGGACGATGTGGAAAAATACCTTTGCGGAACAGAAATATATATGGATACTGCGTTTTTGAGCCGAATTATAGACGGGGAGCAGCTCAAGAGAATAATAAAAAGCCATGGCTCCGATAAAATACTGTTTGGCAGTGACGCTCCATGGGAAAATCCTGCCGATACCGTTGCAATGATAAACTCGCTGGGACTTGACCGTGCTGAGCTTGATAATATCTTTTATAAAAATGCTCAGCGTATATTATTCTAAAGCCTCATACACAATGGATAAATAACAGAGCCAAAAATTAAAATTTTTTAAAGTTTGATGTTAGCTCTTGTATTCTTGAAAAAATGTGCTACAATTATAGCACAAAAACCAAATGTGAGGAGGTAAACAAGTTATGAAGAAATATGTATGTGCCATATGCGGATATGAGTATGATCCCGAAGTAGGTGATCCCGATAACGGTATTGAGCCGGGTACGGAATTTGAGGATTTGCCGGATGATTGGACCTGCCCGCTTTGCGGAGTAGGCAAAGAAGACTTTGAAGAGGTATAACGGTAATCTCCAACACAAGCAATATAAGGTTTAATTGATGAATTTTATAAAGCTGTGTATAATTCCAACCAAAATTGAAATACGTAAAAAATTAAGCTCCATACTGCGTATTGCAGTATGGAGCTTACTTTATGTCTTTATCTTATCGTGCAATGGCGGAAAAATCTCCAGGCTTCTTTTCAGAATACCGTTCATATAAGCTATTGCCGTGCCGTAATTAGTTATGGGAACATTCTGGTCAACGGCACATTTCATGCGATATTTTACCTCACGTTCATTGAGCATACAACCGCCGCAGTGTATAACAAGTGAATACTGCGCCAAGTCATCGGGGAACTCTACGCCCGATGTAAGCTTGATATTTAACTCTTTGCCGGTATATTTTTTCAGCAGCATCGGTATTTTAACGCTTCCGATGTCGTTACACTGCCTGTGATGAGTACACCCTTCTGCAATAAGTACCGTATCTCCGTCTTTGAGCCTGTCGATTGCGGTTACTCCGTCAACCGCAGTATCAAGCAGCCCCTTGTAGCGTGCCATTAGTATGGAGAATGAGGTAAGAAGAATATCATCGGGCGTTATAGCCGCCACTGTTTTAAACACCTGGCTGTCGGTAATTACCATATACGGCTTTTCGCCAAGACGTTCCAGAGTGTTTTTCAGCTCGTTTTCCTTAACTACTATAGCTGTTGCATTAGCTTCAAGTATATCACGTATTGTCTGCTGCTGAGGCAGTATCAGTCTGCCCTTAGGAGCCGCTGAATCAATGGGTACTACAAGCAGTATAAAATCGGACGGATGTATCAAGTCACTGACGATTTTTGAATTACTGCTTGCAGGAGTGAGTCTTGCAATAGCTTCCTTTAAAGCATGAATACCGTCGCCGGAAGCGGCGCTTGCATACATGGCGGTTGTATCCTGCTTGTCATGATTTTGCACAAGGTCGCTTTTATTATATACCGTAATATAAGGTATGTTTTTCTCTTTAAAAATTGAGATAAGCTCTTTATCCACCGTACTAAGCCCGATTTGAGCGTCAACTACAAGTACGGCGATATCGGTTTTATTGAGAACCTGTTTTGCCTTTTTAATGCGCATCTCACCAAGCTCTCCGCTGTCGTCCATACCCGGAGTGTCAATTATCATTACCGGACCGAGCGGTAAAAGCTCCATTGCCTTGTATACGGGGTCGGTAGTGGTTCCCTTTTGCTCCGATACAATAGACAGGCTTTGCCCCGTAACGGCGTTTACCACGCTTGACTTGCCTGCGTTGCGCATACCGAAAAAGCCTATGTGAACCCTGTCCGCCGAAGGTGTGCTGTTTAAACTCATTTTTATCCCTCTTTAACGTTTTACTGCCGTAAGAAATCTCAAAATATACAGTTGGCAGATTTAATCGGCCTGTTCATAAATAGCAATAAAAACATAGAATAGATGTAATCAAAAAATTTTACAGAGCCGGTCGCATAGCGCATAAAGGCGATGCCTTTCATACTTGATACTAATTC
>CADBRB010000062.1 GCA_902796955.1 uncultured Ruminococcus sp. | reverse complement strand
TACGGTGTTGACACCTTCTCGCCTGCCGGCTCGGTCGGCACTTTTGCGATTGCATCGCAAAGGTCTCCACCGGAGACCCGTGCCCCAAAGGGAGAGCCAAGTTGGTACATTTGAACTTGTTGGACTTCGCTCAGTGAAAGTATGATATGTAACTATCTCAAAAATAAAATCCCCCACATTACGCAAAAGTAAAAATGCGTGATATGGGGGTGTTTTTATATATAATTCTTTCGCAACGTTTTTACTGTTTAGCCTGCCGCTATAAAGTATGTACCGTTGCCCTTAAATTCCTTATCCTCATAAGTGCCGGTAACAACAATGCAGTCAACACCCATGTCATCGTCCCTTACTACAGACAGGCAAATCATGTCGTTTTCGCTGATATTCACACGAAGCACATCGTCCTCGGTAATCTCTCCGCAGTTTTCAACGTTAATGAGAGTTATCTCTTTCTCATTATCAATGAATACCACATTGTAGTATATGCCTATATCATCGCTGACATCGGTAAGCTCCAATGTTACTTTTTCATCATCTCTTATATAGGCGCCTGCCGCATCGCTCCAATCTATCCTTACTCCCATATCACGGGCAACCATTTCGTTTCCCGTATTTTCGGATTCCGAGATAGAATCTGTTTCGTCTGTTTTGCCGTCACAGCCGCAGGCAAAAATAAGCAATACCGCCAGTAAAATCAAAAGTATACGTTTACCCATTGTATTCCATGTTCCTTTCTAATATCGTCAGAAATATATGCTCTCATTGCGGTAAACATATTTTCCGATTTTCTCCTTTACGATTTCGCCGTCCTTAACAACCTGTGTACCCCTGAGGAACACATCCTTTGCCCTGCCTGTAACACGCATACCCTCATACGGTGTGTAGTCGCAGTTGTGATGCTGGTTTTCTTTACTGATAGTCCACTGCTCGTCAGGTGACCATACAACTATATCTGCGTCGGAGCCAACAGCTAAAACACCCTTTTTAGGGTACATTCCGAACAGCTTTGCAATGTTTTCGGATAACAGCTTACACATCTGCTCAACTGTAATGCGGCCCTGCTTAACGCCATAGCTGTATATTATAACAGGTCTGTGTTCAACTCCGGGTATACCGTTGGGTATCTTGTTGAATGCACTGCGGCCAAGCTCTTTATCTCCCTTATAATTGAAACTGCAGTGATCGGTGGATATCGTATCTATCTTGTCCTCCGCTATTGCCTGCCAGAGGCACTCGCTGTCTGACTTTTTACGCATTGGCGGAGAAAATACAAACTTTGCCCCTGCAAATTTATCGGTATCAGGCGGCAGGTCGCCTGCAACTCCTGTTTCAAGGCTACTGTCGTCAAGTACAAGATATTGCGGGCAGGTTTCAACATACACCTTTTGACCGTTTTCTCTTGCTCTAACTACTTCTTTGTAGCCCTCCTCAGAGCTTAAATGAACTATATTTACAGGTACGTCCGCAAGCTCGGCAACCGCCAGATATCTCTTTATTGCCTCTGCCTCAACTATCGGCGGGCGTGATACGGGGTGATATTTCGGCTCTGTGTGTCCTGCCGCAAGCTCATCTTTTATAAGCTCGTTTACCAAATCACCGTTTTCGCAGTGCGTTCCGACTATTCCGTGCAGCTCTTTGACTTTCTTCAAAATCTCATACATTTCTGCATCACTTACACGCAGATTATCATACGCCATGTATAACTTAAAGGATGTTATACCTTCTGTAATCATATCATCCATTTCTTTTTCGGTCTTTTCGTTCCATTCGGAAACGGACATATGAAACGCATAGTCACATGAGGTTTTCCCGTCTGCTTTATCATGCCAGTTTTTAAGCGCCTGCGCCAATGTTTCGCCTCTGTTTTGAGTACTGAAGTCAACAACTGTTGTCGTGCCGCCGCAAAGTGCGGCTTTTGAGCCTGTTTCAAAATTATCGGCGGTAAAAACCGAGGTTTCAAGGTCAAAGTGCGTATGGGCGTCTATAAATCCGGGGAACAGAAGTTTTCCGCTGACATCAATTACCTGCCTGTTATCCGCTGAAAGGTTGTCGCCTATCTCAGCTATTTTTTCACCCGACACAAGTATGTCGGCTTTACGGCAGCCATATGAGCTTACAACCGTTCCGCCCTTTAATAAAATATCCATCCTTATCACTCCCAGTGATTTTATCTGTTACAGCATATAGCTGTATTTATCGTTCACCGCTTTGATTATTTCTTTGATGCCTTCCGGCAGATTGCTCTCCTCATTGAGAGTAAACTCCGTAATCTCGCCGTCAAGCCTTACCTTGAATTTATTATCGGCAAGCTTGAAGAAGCCTGAATTTTTGCTGTCAAGGAATGTGGCTTCACTGCTGAACAGTGTAAATTTATCGAGATACGGTGCGCCGCTGTACGGGCAGAAGCTCTTGCAGTTTCCGCACTCGTTGCACATATCGTCTATGTGTATTATCTGCGGCATTTTGCCGTTTTCGGTAATAATCGCCACGTTTGCTCTGTTGGGGCAGACATCTACGCAGTTTTCACATACTGTTGAACATTCAAGGCAACGTCCGCTCTCGTGGCACTTGCCGGAATGTGTGAGTATACCCTTTTTAGAGTAAGCCCTCTTTTCGTCCTTATTGCGTTCGATTACAGAGGTACAGCTCTTTCCGATAATATTATCAACAGCCAGCTTTGCGTCCCTGATAGCCTCTACTATTGTTGCGGGACCCTTTACGCAATCGCCTGCAATGTATACGTTCTCAACATTAGATTCGATTTTTCCGCCGATTTCAACATTGTTCTCAACAAAGAACTGTTCGTCAATCTTGTCGCCTATTGCGGCAATAATAACCTCTGCGTCTATCGTAACGGTTTCGTCCGTCTTAACGGGAACTCTTCTGCCCTTTGCGTCATAATCGCCTAACTTCATCTTTCTACAGGTCAGCTTTCCTTCGCTGTAGCTTTCGGGTACTGCAAGCTCCAAAAGCTCTACGCCGTCATCAAGTGCCATCTTAAGCTCTTCCTCATCGGCGGCTATATAGCGTTTTGTTCTTCTGTAAACAAGTGTTACCTTCTCACAGCCTTCAACACGCTTTGCGGCTCTTGCTGCATCCATAGCGGTATTTCCGCCGCCTATTACGGCAAAGCTCTTTGCACTTTTAACAGTACCGTTGTTAAAGCTCTCCAAAAACTCTATGGCATTAAGCACTTCTGCTCCCTGAACATCTGCATATGTATGCTTTTCGGCTCCTACAGCAACAATTATATTTTTAAAGCCGAAATTCTTTAATCCTTCGATTGATGTAATCCTTGCGCCGGTTTTGAACTCTGCGCCCATTGCCTTTGCAAGCTCTACGTCCTTTAATATGGCTTCGTCTGTGATTCTGAAATCCGGTATAACATATTTTACCGTACCGCCAAGTTCCTCACGCTTTTCATACACGGTTACGGCTATACCTGCTCTTGCAAGGAAGTATGCCGCCGCTATACCGGCAGGTCCTCCGCCTATTACGGCTGTCCTTTGGCTTGCATCCAGCGGTTTGGCAGATTGTTTTATCTCTTGCAGTATAGTATCATATGCTTTTTCTGCGCACTCCAGCTTTACACAGCGTATATTAACAGGCTCTTCGTAAAAGTTCCTTGTACATTTGCCCATGCAGAAATGGCTGCAAATCGTACCCGTCATAAACGGCAACGGATTTTTATCCGTTATCACTCTAAGCGCCTCATCGTATTTTCCCTCACCGGCAAGCTGTATATATGCTGTTATATCCTGATTTATCGGGCAGCCCTGCTCACACGGTGCAAAGAAACAGTCGGTAAGCGGTATGGGTTTGGATATTTTGCGGCTCTCTATCGTCTTTAACGCCTTTTTATGGTGCGGGTCTTTTAGTGCTTTCTCTTTAAGCGCAGTTACTTTTGCGATATTAACGCCGAAAAACTTTATCTTTGCGTTTTTCTCACGTAATTCAAGCTTGTCGGCAATCTGCTTCATTCTTGCATAGCCGCCCGGCTTTAATACTGTGGTAGCAAGTGTTACAGGCCATATGCCGGCATCTATCAGTTCGGCAATGTTGAAGTAATCCGCACCGCCGGAATAAGAGATTTTAAGCTTGCCGTTAAACGTCTTTGAAAGCTTCTCGGCAAGTGAAAGTGAAAGCGGATACAGCGATTTGCCGGACATATACATTTCCTCGCCGGGCAGTTCCTTTGCCGCTATTGTTACGGGGAATGTATTTGTAAGCTTTACGCCGAAGCTGAGTCCTCTGCTGCCGGCAAGCTGAATAAGCCTTTTCAGCATCGGTACTGCGTCTGCATATTGCAGATCGTCTTTAAAATGGAAATCGTCAAATACTATGTAATCGTAGCCCATACTGTCAAGTGTTGCTCTTGCGTAATCGTAGCCCAAAAGCGTTGGGTTGCATTTTACAAATGTGTTCAGCTTCTTTTCTTTTATAAGGTATGAGGCTATTCTCTCTATCTCCTGCGGAGGGCATCCGTGCAGAGTGGACAGTGTTACGGAACGGCACACTCTCGGACTGATGCTCTCAACATATTTTGCGTCTATATTCTTGAATTTATCAATGTTATCGAGGGCATACTTTTTGCAAACCGCCCATATTTCAGTCTTTTCAGCGTTTTTAAGTCCTTCTATAAACTTATTTATCTTCTCGGATTGTATTCCCTTAAGGTCATAACCAACGCTCATATTGAATATAAAGCCGTTTGGCGAGCCTAAGCCGTACTCCTTTGAAAGCAGCTTAAGGGCAAACCACGCCTTGATATATTCATCCATCGCCTGCGGTACTCTAAGCTCGGTTGACCACTCAACGTTATAACACTCGTCGTCTGCAAGTATACAAGGCTTGGCAACCGGCAAATCCTCACCGTCAAGCGTTTGTACCGTTTTCAGCTCAAAAAATCTGCTGCCGCCAAAGTATGCCGCTATTATATTCTGTGCAAGCTGTGTGTGCGGGCCTGCCGCCGGACCAAATGCGGTTTCCATGGTTTCGCCGAATATTACATAACTGCTTTCGTTTGTTTTACGGTATGTTTTGGCTACGCCGAAAGCAGTGCCGTTTCGGTCGTATTCCGTCATGGCATAAGCCATGAGTTTATCAAACGGTATGGGTATCATTCTGTCACTCATCTGTTCCACTCCTCACGTATTTATCCGTTTATTGCGTTCCACAATAGCTGAGCCTGTTCTCTTGATTTTGCCATTGCTTCTTTTTCATCTACATTAAGAAGAACTCTGTCCTTCATAACAAGCTTGCCGTTTATCATGGTTGACGCAACGCTTCTGCCGTTCATGCCAAACAGGATATGTCCGTTAATATTGCTTGCGTTCATCGGGGTAAGCGGATCGTAGTCAACAACTATAATATCTGCGGCGGCGTCCTTTTTGAGTACACCGAGCGGTGTTTTAAAATAGCGGTTTGCTATCTTGGCGTTATTCTCAAACAGCATTTGAGGAACCTCTACCCATGCCACGGCAGGGTCGCACAGATTGTGCTTATGCAGTATGTTGGCAACCTTCATCGACTCAAACATATCGTTTGTGTATCCGTCCGTACCTAAGCCCGTAAGCACTCCGTGCTTCATTATCTCCAATGTCGGTGGGCAGCCTATGGCATTGCCCATGTTGGATTCCGGATTATGCACAACCATTGTGTCGGTGGCCTTGAGCAAATCCATTTCGGCACTGTTTACATATACGCAGTGTACCGTAATGGTTTTCGGTCCGAGGATATCCATATCCATAAGCCTGTATACTATCCTCTTGCCGTGTTCCTTCAGGCAGAGATGTAAATCGTCTATACCCTCCGCCACATGGATATGATATCCAACATCGTCAGGTGTGTTCTCGGCGCACAGCTCCAGTGTTTTGTCGCTGAGCGTAAACGAAGCGTGAAGTCCCATCATCGCCTTTTGCATATCGGTATTGTCAGATTGGCACTTCTTGATAAAATCGGCATTTTCCTTTACTGCCGCTTTCATTTTATCCTCTCCGTCACGGTCTGAAACCTCATAGCAAAGGCACGTTCTCACTCCAAGCTCATCAGCAGCTCTTGAGATTTCAAAAAGGCTTCCCTCTATCTCGCCAAAGCTGGCATGATGATCAAATACGGTTGTTACACCGCTTTTTATACAATCTATATATGTAGCAACCGCACTGTAATACGTTTGCTTATTATTCAGCTTTCTGTCAAGCGTCCACCACATTCCTTCAAGTACATCCAAAAATCCCTTGGGATTATAGCCCTTTACGGATAAACCCCTTGCCATAGCACTGTAAATGTGGTTGTGCGTATTGATAAGTCCCGGCATTATAACTCCGCCCTTAGCGTCGATATATTCAGCATCGGGATATTTTGCCCTTATTTCGGCATCTGTTCCAACCTCTTGTATAAGCCTTCCGCTTACGCATACTGCTCCGTTCTCAATAAACGGATTTGAGGCATCTCTCGTTATCAATCTTCCGTTTCCAATAATTATCATGTCGTTTTCCTCCTTTATATGCAGGATTATTTTTTATATGTAATGTATTTATATCGGTACAGACGGCAGTTTGTGCAACCGCCGCCCGCACCGTTTGGGACAATACCCTTATCTCTTTCATTTTTGCCGCAGGTGAAGCGGAGGATTACGCATCGGCGGCAGTTTTGTTTAATTATCTTTATTTTTTAGCGGCCTTGAATGCATCTATCAGCATACCCATATCCGGCGGTATACAAATAGGCTCGCCTGCCGCTTTTATAGCGTTGGCAACATCTTTTAATCCGTTACCTGTAACTACACTTACAACTGTTGCGTCAGACTTTATAAGTCCTTGCTTAACAGCCTTTATAAGTCCTGCCGTGCCTGCCGCACCTGCCGGCTCTGCAAACACACCGCAGGTTCTTCCGAGAGTTCTCATTGCGGCAAGTATCTCTTCGTCGGATACGTTTATCGCTATACCGTTGGATTCCCTTATTGCACGAAGTGCTTTGTCAGGATTCCTCGGCACGCCTACAGCAATACTGTCGGCAATCGTGTTCTCGTCCATATGCTCAAGCGGTCTGTTCTCGGCAAACGCCTTATTAATCGGGTAACAGCCCTCAGCCTGAACACTTATGAGCCTCGGTAATTTATCTATAAATCCGATGGAGTATAAATCTTTAAGACCCTTCCAAACTCCGCCTATGGTACAGCCGTCGCCTACAGATATAGCAAGGTAATCCGGCATTTTCCAATCAAGCTGTTCGGCTATCTCAAGAGCAACTGTCTTTTTGCCCTCTATGAGATATGGATTTATGGCGGCATTGCGGTTGTACCAGCCCCAGCGGTCTATCGCCTCGGCGGAAAGCCTGAACGTATCCTCATAAGAGCCCTTTACGCTGATTACCGTAGCACCGAACATCATAAGCTGGGCAACCTTGCCCTTAGGCGCACGTTCGGGAACAAATATATATGTTTTGAAGCCGGCCGCTGCACTGTTGCCGGCAAGAGATGACGCCGCATTGCCGGTTGAAGAACAGGCGATTGTGTCCTTGCCTGCCTCCTCTGCCTTTACAACAGCCATTGACGAAGCTCTGTCCTTAAGGCTCGCAGTAGGATTTATACCGTCATCCTTTATGTACAGCGACTTGATTCCGATTTGTTCGGCAAGCCTTTGAGCGTTGTACATCGGTGACCAGCCCACACGAAGCTTAGGCGATTTGCTCTCACCCGTAACGGGTAGAAGCTCGGTGTATCTCCACATGGATTTTTCACGACGGGCAAGCTTTTCTTTTGTAAGCTGTGTTTTGATATAGTTATAATCGTAGACTATATCAAGTATGCCGCCGCACTTTTTACAGGTGGTCACATCAGGTGTGGCTTCATGCTCTGCACCGCACTTGACGCATACCGCCGAAATTACATTTTTCATCATAGTATTATGCTCCAAACATATATTATAAGCTCTTAAGAAGTCCCGTACGCTCGTTGAACTCGTTTATAAGCTCATCTATCTGTGTATTCTGCTTGTGTACTGCGCCCCATGTGTTGTCAAAGTCATACCACAGTGCGTTCAGCTCGTCAACTGTTCTGCCCTGCTGCTCAACCCATGTGTAATACTTGAGATTGTGTATTCTCTTACGTGCCGTATATGTAAGCTCTTCCATGTTGTCTGTTTTGAGTGAGAGAATGTGCTTGTTAAAATCAACAGCAGCCTGCATCTCGGTGTATTCGCCTTCAGCGTCCTCAAACTCCTTGATTCTTGAGCCGTACATTACTGATGAGTCTGTAAGAACCGTTGCGATAACGTCGTTTTCGGTAAGCTCAAAATACTTGGCCATCTTTATACTGCTCATTACATTGGCAATACCGGAAATTCCGAGATAATCCAGTACGTCAACAATCTCCTGCGGTACTCCGGCCTCTTTTACAAGGTATTCCTTGCCCTTCGGGTCGTTAAACAGTCTGAGAACTCTCTGGCTGTCCTCATCGTCTATTGCTAATACCATATCGGTATTCTTTACGTTATGTATCCACGGTACGTGCTTGTCGCCTATACCCTCTATTCTGTGTCCGCCAAAGCCGTTGTTGAGAAGTGTGGGACACTGTAAAGCCTCGCCTACGCCGATTTTAATCTGCGGGAATTTCTCCTTGAGGTAGTCGCCTGCGGCAGTTGTTCCTGCGGAGCCTGATGTGAAGCAAGCACCTGCGAGTCTGAGATTCTCGCCATTTAAGCTGTTGAATGCTTCCTCAATAGCACTGCCGGTAACGGTATAGTGCCACAGATGATTGCCCATCTCCTCAAACTGGTTGAAAATCATACAGTCTTTACGAGTTCTGCGAAGCTCCCATGTTTTATCGAATATCTCTTTAACGTTGCTCTCACAGCCCGGTGTAGCTATAACCTCGCCGGCAATCTTTGAAAGCCACTCAAAACGTTCACGGCTCATCTCTGCCGGAAGTATGGCTATTGAATGGCAGGCAAGCAGCTTGGAGTTGAAAGCACCGCCGCGGCAGTAGTTGCCGGTTGACGGCCAAACGGCCTTGTGATAGCTGGCGTCAAACTGACCTGTTACAAGCCTCGGAACAAGACAGCCGAATGAAGCTCCCACCTTATGACAGCCTGTGGGGAACCATTTGCCTACCATACACATTATCTTTGCGTCTACGCCGGTAAGCTCCTTGGGCAATACTATAAAGTTCGGACCGCCGAAAAGTCCGCCGGATTCCTTAGGCTCGTTCTTCCATGTTATTCTGAACAGGTTCAGCGGATTTATGTCCCACAAGCCGACGTCCTTGAGCTTTTCCTTAATCTTCTCCGGAACCTTTGACGGATCCTTCATCTGCTCGAAGGTAGGTATGATAATATTATTCTTTTTGGCTACCTCGATGTTCTTTTCCAGCCCGGCCTCGTTTTTTCTTAAATCAATCATTAAATGTTCTCCTCCTGTGTTATGCTTTGCGCATTTTACCTGATTTGTAAAAAATACCATGAATATATCTCAATTCATAATCAATTTATTCTATCATATCCACACAGTTTTGTCTATACTTATACTAATTTTTTTTAAATTATCGGGATTTTTTTGTGTTAAAACTATTGATTTTCTTATTTGACTTGTGATATAATGCTATTGTACCGTATTATGGCATTTTTATGCACTAATACTGTAAACGCACATCGAAAGGAAAGTAAATTTTATGGATTTTTCTGCAATTAAGTCAGCATCAAAAAATTATGAAGCGGCAATGGTCAAATTCTTAAGAGATCTAATTGCCATACCGGGCGAGAGCTGCGGCGAAAAAGAGGTAATCAAGAGAATCGAAAAGGAAATGTTGGCTCTTGATTTTGACAAGGTAGTTATTGACCCAATGGGTAATATTTTAGGCTACATGGGCAGCGGCGAAACTCTTATCGCTTTTGACGCTCATATAGACACTGTTGGCATAGGCGAGATATGCAACTGGAAATTTGACCCGTATGAGGGATATGAAAATGATACGGAAATAGGCGGCAGAGGTGCATCTGACCAGCTTGGCGGAATAGTTTCGAGCGTTTACGGTGCAAAAATAATGAAGGATCTCGGCCTATTGAGCGACAAGTACACCGTACTTGTAACGGGTACTGTTCAGGAGGAGGACTGTGACGGACTTTGCTGGCAGTACATTATAAATGAAGATAAGGTAAAGCCTGAATTTGTTGTTATTACGGAGCCTACGGACAACAGAATCTACAGAGGCCACAGAGGACGTATGGAAATACGTGTGGAGGTTAAGGGTATATCCTGCCACGGCTCTGCTCCGGAAAGAGGCGACAACGCTATTTACAAAATGGCTGACATAATTAAGGAAGTTCAGGCACTCAACGATAAGCTCCACTATGACCCGTTCCTCGGAAAGGGTACACTGGCTGTTTCTCAGAGCTTCTACAATTCACCGTCACGCTGTGCAGTTGCGGATATGAGCGCAATCTCAATAGACCGCAGACTTACAGACGGAGAAACATATCTGTCCGCACTTGAGGAGATACGTGCATTGCCGTCCGTACAGAAATACGGCGCTGAGGTAACAATGTATAAGTATGACAGACCGAGCTATACAGGTCTTGTTTATCCTACCGACTGTTACTTCCCCACATGGGTTATACCTGAGGATCATCCGGCATGCCAGGCTATGGTTGAATCTCACAGAGGTCTGTTTGGCGAGCCCGTTGTAGATAAATGGACTTTCTCAACAAACGGCGTTTCAATAATGGGTCGCTTCGGTATTCCGTGCATAGGCTTCGGACCGGGTAAAGAGGCTCAGGCTCACGCTCCTAACGAAATAACATGGAAAGAAGACCTTGTAAGGTGTGCCGCCGTTTATGCGGCAATGCCGACATTATACTGCGATAAAAAGTAGTTCGATTTTGCAAAAATCGGTAATATGTACACGCATTATAATGTACCGTAATGCGTGTACTTTTACTGTTTTCTAAATTAATATTTTTATAAAGCGAGAGGGAGATAACAATGGACTTTCAAGGCTATTTGAATAAACTCAATACACTGGATTTTAAGAATATGTATCAAAACGACTTTTTCCTTACATGGGAAAAGACGGACGATGAGCTTGCCGCCGTATTTACGGTTGCAGATGCTCTGCGTAATTTGAGAGGAAGAAATATTTCCACTAAGATTTTTGACAGCGGTCTGGGAATTTCTCTTTTCAGAGATAACTCTACAAGAACAAGATTCAGCTTTGCTTCTGCCTGCAATCTGCTCGGACTTGAGGTACAGGACCTTGACGAGGGCAAATCACAAATCGCACACGGCGAAACAGTAAGAGAAACCGCCAACATGATTTCTTTTATGGCTGACGTAATAGGTATCCGTGACGATATGTACATCGGCAAAGGCAACAAGTATATGCATGAGGTTGCCGATTCTGTACAAAAGGGATATGAGGCCGGTATTTTACAACAGCGTCCGACACTTGTAAATCTTCAGTGCGATATCGACCACCCAACACAGGCTATGGCAGATATGCTCCACCTTATCAACTACTACGGCGGCGCAGAAAACCTGAAGGGTAAGAAAATCGCAATGACATGGGCATATTCGCCGTCATACGGCAAGCCGCTTTCAGTTCCTCAGGGTATCATCGGACTCCTGACACGCTTCGGAATGGACGTTGTTCTTGCTCATCCTGAAGGATATGAAGTAATGAGCGATGTCGTAGAAGTGGCAAAGAAGAATGCTGCTGAAAACGGCGGAAAATTCTCAATCACAAACGACATGAAGGAAGCTTTCAAGGATGCTGATGTCGTATATCCTAAGAGCTGGGCACCTTTCGCGGCAATGGAAGTACGTACAGATCTCTATGGCAAGGGAGACTTCGACGGCATCGACAAGCTCGAAAAGGAACTGCTTGCTCAGAATGCGACACATCAGGACTGGCATGTAGATGACGAGATGATGAAGCTGACAAAGAAC
>CADBRB010000061.1 GCA_902796955.1 uncultured Ruminococcus sp. | reverse complement strand
TGCGGGTGTGCCGTATACGGAGTAATCCGGCTTGTCTATCCAGTTGCTGTCCATGCTGCCGCCTGCCTGATAGTGCGTTACGCCCTCATAGTCCTCATCAAGGTGGAACGTATCGGCTACTTTAATTCTGTAGTAGGCGAGGTAGTCTTTATTACCGTTACGGTAGAAGGTCGGTATTCCGGTAAACTTGTATATACCGTTTGTACCCACATCAACTGTAACATCGTCAGCCGTAACATGAACAAACTTACTGCTGTCGGTATCATAGTAATACTTTTCGAGCGTTACCTTTAATCTTTGACCGCTGTGGTTCCGATAGTAAACAGGCTCAGATGTATCCTTAACGCCGTTGTAGTTGGTATCTATCCAGAATCTACCCTCAAAGCCTGTAGTTTCAATAGCCTTGAAGCCCGCATCAAGATGATTGTACTCGGTTGTACCATCTCTTGCAAACAGCATATCGTAATACTTGGTTACAACATTGCTCGGATCATCGTCAAGCGTCTTGATAACTACCTTTTCGGTATAGTAATGGTTATAGTCTAATCCCGGATACACATCGTTTGCTCTCGGATTGACTGTAGCCAGTGTGCTGTTGTTTGTGCCTGTTTCCGCCTCTTTTGCGATAATGAGATACTCGTTATCGTTCTTATGTATAGTAAGCGGAATGTTTTGTGTCTGTGTGCTTTCGGGATTGAGCGCCTTGCTTATAACGCTGTTCTCTGCGGCTCCGTCTACCCAATACTTGGTTAGAACATAACCGTTCGGTACATTCTTGACATAGAGCTTATAGCCTGCAAGATAATTTCTCACCTTGCCTGTTGCGTACTCTACCGCTACATAAGGAGTAAGATTATCAAACTTATACGTACCGCTACCGGCTGTAGTGGTTTCAGCCATATATCTGAGAGTACCGTTTGTCTTACTGTTATTTACCGGGTGCAGTACCCATGTGTCGGTTGCATCGTCATAGTAATACTGTTGCAGCAGTATGCCTATTCCGTTGTATGCACTTTCACCGGAGTCAAGTACACCGTTATAATTTGTGCTGTTTGCGGTAAACTTTTCTATCCATGTCTTACCGCTTATGCTTGTCGTTGTACGCTCTATAATACCGCCGCTGTGCTTCTCTAAGTATTCAACGGCTCTTATATAGTCGTAAGCGTTGTAATAAGCGTTATCGCCCTTTCTTGCAGGTGTGCCGTCATAGAGTATATATGGCTCATAGTATGTGGACTTGCTCTTTGCGGCGGTGATAAAGAAGTCGCCGTCCTCCCATGATGTGAGGTAATACTGAGCTGTGTTGCTTGTAAGGGAAGCGTCCATGCTGTCCTTTAACAGCAATTCGTCCTCATAGTCGTTAGCTATCATAGTCGGCGCATAGCTTACCATTGTGTCATCTCTTCTGAGCGGCGGCTCAAGGTCGTTTTGAGCCTTATTGTAAGCTATAAGCGTACTGTTGATATACTCGTCACTGCTCTGCTTGTATCTTGTTACTCCGTAGTGCTGATACTTGGGCATCGGCAAGCCTGAGAGCCTTATGCGGTAGTAGGCAAGCTTCCTGACTGTATCTGTACCCTGCGGAACATTAAGATGTGTTGCTACTTTGTCGAATACATAGTAGCCCTTGTAATGAACTATATTTCCTTCTCCGTCAACTTCATTTGCAGAGCTTGTCTGCACTGTTCTGTCGGCCGATGCGAAGTGGATATATTTGTCGTTTTCGAGATAGTACGCCTCAAGTGTTACGTTGGCTTTTGCTATGCCGTCCTCTTTGCCGAACTCATACAAGCCGTCATAGTAGAACTTCTCTGTTTCCGTATTTGCATAGCTGCCGTCGTCCCAAACATAACCGCTTACGGTTGAGTATTCTATCTCTTTAAGTCCTATGCTGAAGTCTATAAGTCTTTGTGCGTCGGCAAGGTCATAATAGAGAGTATTGCCATTATTATCGGTATATGTATACTTCTGATTATCCTGTAAGCCGTCAAGAGAATCAACTTCTCCGCCAAGAACTATGAACTTCAGGTCTTCCTTGACATATTCATATACGCCGTCATCGTCGTCATCAAGGAATTTGTCAAGTCTGTCGATTTCCTTATAACTTGCGGTTTCGGTTTCGCCGTTAAGGTAGTTGTGCTTCTCCTTCGGCTTTAATACCGTGCCGCCTTCTCCGTCAGGTACTTCAACCATTGTTTCTATATCCAGCCAGTAATCGTCGCCTACGATATAGTAACGCTTGTTTTCGCTGCTTTCGGGAACTGTAAGAATATCGCTGTTTGCGGTTGAATACTCTGAAAGCTCTCCGCTAAGACCTGTCACGTAGTTGTTGGTCTTAAACTTGGTAAGCGCATACTTTGAGAGTATTTCACTGTTGTTGTAATGTACAGGTATTGTTTGAGTATTGTTATCGGGGTCAATTTCCTGAACTACTATATCGTCCTTGTCCTCAACACAAACTCTGTAGCCTGCAAGATAGGTATGGCCGTTTACACTTAATATGGATTTGATGCCCTGGAACAGGTAAACACCGGCTTCGTTGGAGGATACGTACTTATCGGTATTCTCCACTGTACCGTCACTGCCGTGATAGCGCTTCCATATCGGATGATCCGGATCAGTTTGATTGTCGTAGTAATACTGCTCCAAAGTAACTGCCAGTCCCCCAAAGCCCTGCTCCTCGGTGTCC
>CADBRB010000060.1 GCA_902796955.1 uncultured Ruminococcus sp. | reverse complement strand
TAAATTTACGTTGTTTAATTTTCAAGGTTCTGCGCCGTTCCGGAAGCTTCCGCTTCGCAAACAGCTTATTTATTATATCATCCGCTTCCTCTCTTGTCAATAGGTTTTTTCAAATTTTTTAAAAAATTTTTGAAAAAGTTGTTTTTTCCCTTGTTCATGGGATTTTTAGTAGGTAAAAAGCTGTTTTTTCTGCAAATTCAAGCTTAAATGCTTAAATTTTTCTGTTATATGTACTATTATACCCCGGCAAAATCCTTTCTAAACACCGCTAAAATCTTTTTTTCTCTGCGAGATATCTGTACCTGAGTCATGTTGAGCCGTTTTGCAGTTTCCGTTTGCGTCAAGCCGCCAAAATAACGCATGACTATTATTGCTCTGTCGGTAGGTTCAAGTTCGCTTATTACCTGCTTTATCGTCAGGATATCTGTCAGCCGTTCCTCCGGTGATTCAACGGGAATATCAATCTGTGTACTGTCCTCATCATTACTCTCTGTAAGCGAAAGCGTTTGCCTTCCGGCGCCTATTGCCTGCGCCGCCGTTTCCGTTTCCACGCCCAGACATATTGCCACCTCCGAAACTGTCGGCTCTCTGCCAAACTCGTTTACAAACTGAGATATCATTCTGTTTGCTTTAAGCGATAATTCTTTCAAGGTTCTGCCCACCTTGACGCTTCCCCCGTCACGGAAGAGTTTTTTTATCTCGCCTAAAATTACAGGTACGGCATATGTTGAGAGCTTTGCACCTCGAGATTCATCGTATCCGTCTACCGCCTTAATCAAGCCGAGGCAGCCTGCCTGAAACAAATCGTCATATTCTATGCCCTTGCCTTTGAACTTTTGAGCGCATGAATGTACCAGACCGATATTGTCACTTATAAGTCTATCTCTAAAAGTCATTTACTGCTCCTCTTCGGATAATGTTCTTCTCCATTATTACGGTAGTACCCTTTTCCGGTCTGGAGGTTACCTTTACCCTGTCCATAAAGCTCTGCATTACGGCAAAGCCGAGTCCGGCACGCTCCTCGCCGCCGGTTGTGTAAAGCGGCTCCATTGCCTGCTGAATATTTTCTATTCCACAGCCTTTATCACGGATTTTTACGCATATGCGCCCGTTATCAAAAATTCTCATATTTATGTAAATTATGCCTATTTTATTTTGGTACGCATGGACTATACAGTTTGTAACAGCCTCGCTTACTGCGGTTTTTATGTCCGCAAGCTCTCCTATCGTCGGGTCAAGCTGAACAAGAAAAGCCGATACCGCCGCTCTTGCAAAGCTTTCGTTGGCAGACCTGCTCTCAAAGCTCATGTTCATTTCATTTATAACTTTCATGTTTTGTTGCCGTATGATACAATATATGTATCTATCCTTTCTGCATTGATTATTGTGAGGTGTACCGCAGTAAATATGCTGTCTTCCGGTTAGCCATACAGCGGTACGGGATTTTATGTGTTTATTTGGAATTTAGTGTAACTATGCCAAGCGACGATATGCCCGAAAGTGCAATTATTCTTTTGAGGTGCTTAGGCACGCTCTCGATATAAAGCTCGCCGCCTATAAGGCGCATGGCTCTGTATCTGCCTATTATGAGTCCGATACCTGAGCTGTCCATAAATTTGACATTTTGAAAATTCAGCTTTAATATCGACGGATGAAGCTGTTTTATCTGCAAATCTGTTTCTTCACGTATGCCTGCGGCGCAGTGATGGTCTATTTCACCTGACAGATATACCGTCAATACGCCGTCCTCATATAGCTTATTCATCGAATTACTTCCTTTCTGTAATAAAAACCCCTATCAAAAGAGCTTGTCCGTCTTTATGATAGGGGTTTTGTTATGAATATTTTAGTCAATCCTGTCGAATAGGGATAATAATTTTTCTCTTAACTGCGACGCCAGATACAGGCTTCCGCAAATCAGCACAGTATTATCAGCGCCTGCTTTTGAGAGAGCCGCATCAACTGCTTCAAACGGGTCTTCAATATACGTCACATCGTCAAATACGGTCTTTGCAATTTCAGCAAGCTTATGTGCCTCCATGCGGCGCGGATTGCTCGGCTGAGTGGCTATTACAAGGGACGGAATCCCCTTTAGCTGCATCAGAGAGCTGTGTACATCCTTATCTGCAAGCATACCTATCACAGCTATTATGTCGCCTTTGGGCCGAGCGTTTTTTATATGCCGGCTTAAAGCGAGCATACCGTCAGGATTATGCGCTCCGTCAAGTATGATATCCGCAGTGCTTTTAATATATTCGGTACGTGCCGGCATAAATGCGGATTCCAGTCCTTCAATTACGGAGTGTTCTTCTATAACTGCTCCGCAATCACGTATTGCCCGAACTGCCGCAAGTGCAACCGCAGTATTTTTAAGCTGATGTTCTCCGCACAGCTTCATGGAAATCTCTTTTCCGTTATATAATACGGTCATTCCGCTGACGGATTCATTGATAAGCTTTATCTGCGATATGTCCGCACGGTACAGAGCGTTAGAGCGTTCATGCGCAATATGCTCTATCACCGCATTTACCTGTTGCTGTTGGGGCAGATATACGGTTTTACCGCCCTTTTTGATGATTCCCGCTTTCTCGAAGGCTATTTTTTCAAGTGTGTCGCCTAAAACAGCCGTATGGTCGAGAGATATTGAGGTGATTACAGAACAGAGAGGCATAACTATTATATTTGTTGCGTCAAGTCTGCCGCCCATACCTGTTTCAAGCACAACATATTCACAGTTGTTTTGCTCAAACCAATCTATGGCAACAGCAGTTATCATCTCAAACTCGGTTATTATCTCCCCGTTCTCATTCATATTCTCAATGTACGGGTAAATCTTTTCTACTGTATCGGCAAGAGTCTGCTTTTCAATCATTCTGCCGTTTATTTGCATTCTTTCTCGAAAATCTATTATATACGGAGAGATAAAGAGTCCGGTTTTATAGCCCTGCTTCATCAGTATTGAAGCAAGCATTGCGCAAACAGAGCCTTTACCGTTTGTACCTGCCACGTGTATAAATTTAAGCTTTCTGTCGGGTCTGCCCATACTTTCAAACAATTTTGTAATTCTTTGAAGTCCGGGTTTTGAGCCGAAACGCATAAGTCCGCTTATTTTTTCCATTGCCTGCTCATATGTCATATTGCCGCCACCTTTTATTTTTTGCGATACCACAGTAGGATATCTAAAACAGCCGGAACTATTTTTTAATTGATAAAAATTATCTATTGCATTTTTTGACAAAATCTTATACAATATGGGTGTATATACATTTTTAGAGTATTTTAACACGATTTTGAGATTTTTTCAACTTCGATTTTGATTATAAAATTCGGTTATTCTGTCACATGACTTTTGACATTAAGCCGAAGATTTGATTTATATATAAAAGTTTGTCTGTTGATTTGTATTTTTTGAACAGCGTTATGTTTTTAACGGCATTCAGCCGATCGGTTCCGCATAAGCGGTACGGAGTTTATAAGTATATTTTAGATTTTACGCTGTTCCGATTGATAATGAGGAGAATAGTAATGAGTTTGTTTAAGAAATTTATCGCCGTATGCGGCGTTTTATCCATATTGTTTACATATAGTTTAAGTGCAGCTGCAACTTCATCCGCAGAATCTCAGACGTCTGAAGTAACAGAAACGGTTGAAGACGTTGAATCAACGGAAACCGAGGTAAGCTCTGAGTCTGATGTTGAATCCGGTGATACCGGCTCGTCGGACAGCTCCGATGCGGACTCTAAAGTGGTCATTCCCGAAAGAATACCGGACGAAAACGGTATGTATGAATTTGAGCTGAAGGATCTGTACATGACTGTTAAAGTACCATATGATATAATGATAGTCACACGTGACACTGTACCGGAAGACGTGGTTTTTAAAAATCTTAAAAGTAATTATTCCGATACAATGGCGGAAATGAAAGCGTCAAATTACTATCTGCTTGCATATGCAAACGACTATTCGTATCAGCTTACCGTTGAAATGCGTGTTGACGAGGAAAGCAAGGATATCTATGACTTTAATCTCCTGACCGAGGAACAGCTTAGGACCGTTAAGGATTCTCTTGTAAATTCAAAGCTTTATCATGCAGTATCGCATCCGCCGCACAATCAGGCAATATTCTTTAATCTCGGCATTGAATATAAAAACGGTGATAAGTCATATTACGGCGCACAAAGCTATACCATAATAAACGGTATGCAGATAGCTATAACACTGCAAACATTTACGGGGCATGACTTAACCAACGAGCAGTACACACTTGCTTCTGAAATACTGAAAAGCGTTCATTTTACCAGGGTGAGCGAAAAACCCGAAGCTTTTAGCAATACAGATCAGTACATAATCATATTTGTTATAATTATTCTTATCATCGGCGTTGCGCTTGCACTGGCTATAGTTCTTACGATGTACAGAAAAAATACGAAGACCCTGCAATCCATGGAGGATGAGTTAGAAGAAACAAAGTCCTCCGAAAATGGTTTGACATTAAAAGACATAATTAAAAAGGTTAAGGATAAGCTGAGAAAAAACAAGCTTTCAAGCGGCAATGACGATGATGAATTTATATATGATTTCGATTATTCTTATATTGTAAACAGCGATACTGAGTTTGACATAAGCTTGGATGACATCAATGCAGAGTTAGAGCATACATCTAACGCAGACGAAAAAAATTCCGACAGAAAAAGCGAAAAAGCTGAAGCTGCTGTAGCGGTTGACAAGAAAAACGGGCAAAACCGCAAAAGAAAGGGCAAAAAAAGAAAAGTTACCAATTATGATGTTTTTAATTCATAAAAACAGCCTTTCGTTTTAATTGCCGCAATACAGCATTGTTGCTCACGGAATACGCAAGGTGCGAAGCACGCATCAAGGCTACGTAACAGTTTGTTGACAGAAACGACTGCATTAACCGCAAAGGCAGTCAAGCGCAGGGAATAAAGCTTTTACCTGCTGAACAAGTGTGCGATATGCAGGCGGACTCTGCTCGGCTGAGCCTTGTATTGCTAAAAACATCCCTGCATATCTAATAAAGCAGTATCCGTCAAGTCACATAATAAACAAAAAGCGAGTACCCGATAAATCGGATACTCGCTATGTTTTTTAATAAAGGTTTAATTATTCACCAAAATATCTCTTTAAAAGACCTGCAAAGCCGGCACCGTGACGGGCCTCGTCCTTTGCCATTTCATGTACTGTGTCATGTATTGCGTCGTAGTTGAGCTTTTTGGCAAGCTTTGCAAGCTCAAACTTACCTGCGCAAGCACCTGCCTCAGCTTCTGCTCTCATCTCCAGATTCTTCTTTGTGCTGTCGGTAAGAACCTCACCGAGAAGCTCTGCAAACTTTGCTGCATGCTCAGCCTCTTCAAATGCATACTTGGTAAATGCCGCTGAAATCTCAGGATAACCCTCACGGTCTGCAACTCTTGCCATAGCAAGATACATTCCTACCTCACAGCATTCTCCGTTAAAGTTTGATACCAAACCGTCGTATATCTCTTTCTCAACACCCTGTGCTACACCTACTTCATGTACGGTTGCATATGATGCGCCTTCCTCAACCTCTTTAAACTTTGATGCGGGAGCCTTGCACTGTGGGCATTTTTCCGGTGCCTCGTCACCCTCATGTACATAACCGCAAATTGTGCATACAAACTTTTTCATGATAAAACCTCCATGTTTATATTTATTTACGCAACGTGCGCTAATCTATGAAAAATAGATAGCTTTTTTACACGGTTGCGCTGTAATCACCCGAATTGCTTTGAATCCCGATGCTTTTAACAAAACTGTTACATTGCAGATTTGCACCTTGCGCATCTGCCGTAAAATACAATGTTATGATAATCTACGTCCAATCCGTACTGCTCCGCTATGGTATAGTCGAGCTGTTTATCTATATTGAAATCATCCAAATCCAATACGCATTTACAGTTTTTACACACAAAATGCGCATGAGGCTTTGTGTTGAAGTCAAAGCGTTCTTCGCCGTTGATAACGCCGACAGATGCTATCATACCGCTGTTTTTGAACATAGCCAAGTTACGGTAAACCGTGCCCAAGCTTAAATCCGGATATTGTCCCTTTAAAGCTTCATATACGGTCTCCGCCGACGGGTGTGTTTTTACTGAGGCAAGATAACTGTAAATGGCCTCTCTCTTTCTGCTGTAATTCTGATGACGCATTATTTTTACCTCTAAATCAATAATGATTATCATTTTGTAAAGATTATAACACACCGGTTACAAAAAGTAAAGAGTTTTATATAAATAAAAAATGTATAAAAAGAAAAATTTTTTAATACATATGAAAATAGGACTTTTACTAAATCAGGGAGAGATTGTCATGTATGTTAATTTAAAAATCAGCGTACGGTACCTTAGTATTATCTTAATGGCCGGACTGCTTACTTTAAGCATTATAATGCTGCCTGCAACCGAAAATAAAACCATAGCGGCAGATAAAAGAATAGACGGAATTGAATTGCCTGTTATAATGTATCACTCTATTCTAAAGGATAAAAATCTTCAGGGCAAATATGTAGTTTCTCCCGATGAGCTGGAAAGCGACGTAAAATATCTTACCGAGCATGGCTACACCACTGTGGTAATTAAGGATTTGACCGACTATGTTTACGGTGGTAAGCCATTACCGCAAAAGCCGATAATGCTTACGTTTGACGACGGCTATTACAACAATTACACATATGCCTTTGACATAATGAAAAAGTATAATTGCAAAGCTGTAATCTCAATTATTGGACGTTATACCGACAAATTTTCGGAAAAAAACGAGGAAAATCCGAATTACGGGCATTTAACATGGAACAGAATAAGAGAAATGACATCTTCCGGATTTATTGAAATACAGAATCATACGTATAATATGCATGAAACCGACGGGGGAAGATTCGGTGTAAAAAAGAAACATTCGGAGTCACAGGAAGCATACAAACAAGCGATTACGGCGGATATTATGAAGCTGGAATCCAGAATGACTCAGGAGCTGGGCTTCGGCTCAACCGCATTTACATATCCGTTTGGCGCTTTAAGTGAAGGAACTCCGCAGATTATAAAGGATTTAGGCTTTAAAGCAAGCCTAAGCTGTGAGGAAAAAATCAACGTTATTACAAAGGACGCAGGCTGTCTTTATGAGTTGGGCAGATTTATAAGAGTAAACGGCGAAACAAGTGAAGAACTTTTCTCAAAAATGATGTCACGTTCCGGGCAAACGGCATAGTATAAAGGGAAACAAATCTCTCTGCCGCAGGAACGCATTGATAATCCAACTCTTTATTTTGCACAGGGAGGTTGTACATAATTCAGGAGATGATTTTATGCCTAAACTGTATCTAAGCCCGTCACTGCAAGAGGAAAATAAGTATGTAGGCGGAGGTAACGAAGAGTATTACATGAATCTTATTGCCGATGAGATGGAACCGTATCTCACCGCAAGCGGGGTAATCTTTACAAGGAACAGCCCTGATCAGACCGTTAATCAGGTTATTGCTCAATCAAATGCGGGAGCATATGACCTTCATCTTGCTATACATT
The DNA here is from genome assembly GCA_902796955.1 of uncultured Ruminococcus sp. Taxonomy (GTDB): domain Bacteria; phylum Bacillota; class Clostridia; order Oscillospirales; family Acutalibacteraceae; genus RUG14223. The sequence continues at coordinate 104 of CADBRB010000060.1, read as the reverse complement.
CAAATTCCGCTCCCAAAATTTTTGCCGGTAAATTGCAGGGTACGGACGTATATTATTATGCTCAAAGCAGAAACGGCAAAAAGGCCGCAGAGATAATCGCCAAT
>CADBRB010000059.1 GCA_902796955.1 uncultured Ruminococcus sp. | reverse complement strand
CCCGCTGTTCAGTTTTTCTACCTTATAGAATTACACTACTCTCAAACCGAAGCAATAAAAAGATACCCTCTCATTAAGTTTTACTACCTTATAGAATTACACTACTCTCAAACCTCAAATTTGAGGTAAAATGCGCACACTACAAAAGCGCACGGTAATTCAATAAAGCAGTTTTTCAATTTAAAGCAATTAAAAATCCGATATTTATGCGGTTTATAGGTCATTCGGCGATTTTATCGTAATTGTTTGACAAAACCGCCGAGTAATAAATCTTAAAATTGCCTCATTGGATTTTCAATACCTTAAATGCTCTTAATATATGATACCTAAATCCAGCTTATTTGTCAAGCATTGTACACAGGTCTTTATCAATTATGATAAGCTGTTCATCCCTCAATACGTTTTGCGGAGCAGTAGTTTCAATGTCCAGCACACATATTTCATTCTGCTTTGTAAAACTGCAAATTTCGGCTATCTCCTCATCGGTTAGATACATATGCATATTCATTATTACAAAGCATCTTATCCCTATGTATTTTCGCATCAATTTAAAGTACCTTGTCAGCTTTTCTACAAAAGAAGATGTGTCATCTCTTGGCGTAAAGTTAAACAGCTTTATAAGTGCCAAACTCTCGATTTCATCGCAAAAATCAAAGTCATACTCATATTCCTGTGCAAGCTTCTCGCAAAGGTCAACACAGCCCTGCCTTATAGTCCAAAGCTCTTGAGCATACTTTATATTGCTCATGCGGTCAAAGTCTTCAAGTACCTTTGTCATCATTTTTTTATCCGCAAAACTAAAAGTTATCAGTGCGTCTAAAAATCGCACGAATTTTTTAAAGCTCAGCGGCTTGTAATCCTCTGAAAAAACAAAGAACTCGTCCTCATTTTCATTGTGTAAAGATGTAATCACCTTACGAAACAGCTCTTTATTCTCTATTGCCAATATTTTTACATTTTTATTTGTAAAGTCAACCGGAGCATCAAAATACCTGCACATAAGCATCATATTATCACCAGCCTTTCATCAGTGTCGAGCACATCTGTTGCAAATGTTCCGGTCACAATTTCCATACGTGAAAATTGCTTTTCGGTTATACTTAATATCTGTACAAGTCCGTTCGGGGGCTTGTTTTTCTTTACTCCGTCCGATATATATGCGGCGTTGTTCTGATTCAGGGCAAGCTTTACATACACGGATTCCTGAAGCATCAGGAATCCGCTTTTTATTAAATATCTTCTGAACTTTGTATAATTTCTTCTGTCATTCGCCGTTTCGGTCGGCAAATCAAACATTACTATTACTCTCATAAATCTATAGCTCATTTCGCACAAACCTTATCAGCGAGGTATCATTCTGCTCAATCGCATCAAATACACTCTTACAGTATATTTTTATCGCATTCAAAAGTGTTTGTGTTCTTCCGTCCACCGTAAATTCATCATTTAAAAGTGAGTAAAGCTTGACTTTTTCTTCCTTATCGAACTTTTTGGGATTCATATCCTTAACAACAACATCTACAAAAGGTCTGAACGGCTCCATTAAATCGCAACTGAGATTATACTGATTATACATATTATCGTGGAAAAGCCCCAACTGCGTTATATATCCGGCAGATACAACCTCCCTGTTTAACACCGAAAGTATTATGCTGTATCCGAAATTGAGTGCCGCATTTATCGAGCATTCATCATTGCGTGAAAAGCTCTTGCCAAAAAGTGCGTTAAAATATACCTTTGCCGCATGACCCTCACGGTTTGTTGCATCGTTAAACTCCATTTCTTCAATATAGCCAAGCAACATTTGGTACTGTTCAAGATTATAATGCTCCAGCACTGCCGCCTGATTTTTGATTTTTTCTGTTACAATACATGTCCACGCAAGCTGCTTTGTCATTTCATCCCACGCTATTTGACGTTTTAGCTTCAAGCTGCAATCATGACTGCCGTAATACGGTGTAAGCTCAAAGGCGGGGCTATGCTTATCATCACAAAAAATCACCTTCACCTTTTTGTTTACAAGCTCATTCATAAGAGCAGCAGTAATTGAGATTGACAGACTTTCAAGTATCAGCATGGATATCTCACTGATATGTATTTTTCGGGTGTCCTCAACATCCCTGATAACTAAGTATCCTAAGCTGTAATCCAGCTTAGAGGTTTTTGTAACTACAACGGTTCTCCAACTCATTACCGCTGCCCTCCTTGTTTATTTTTTATCTTCCTTATCCTCGGCTTCGCCCTCATAGGTTAGCAGGTTGATTTTTTGCTCAAACAGTCCAGTTGGGGATTGGTTTATTAAGTATATAGATAAAGCTCCTTTTATGCCTGATAGCTTTGCACCTGTAGTTACTGTACCGGATTTTTCCTTTCCGCCGATTAACCTTAAATCGCCTTGGACAACGTTGGAATGTAAAATTTTAAGCATCTCATTTAATACAATACATTGTTCTTCAACACTCAGTTTTATAAAGGTATCTCTACCATTTGCAAGTATATCTCCTACACCTGAGAATTTAACCCGTAAAATCGTATTCTTTGTCTTGATAATAAGTAAATCATAAAGCTGTATATTCTTTTCACCAGTCAGCATAGCAAAGCTGTTGATATCAAATTTATATGTATTGAACCTTTCAGCTTTTGCTTTAGCTTCAAGCATTTTTCCCATATCTTTAACATACTTTTCCCAATTATATCCGAGCACAAGCTGCATAGCAGGCTTATAAACTATTACATCCCCACCATTTGATTTACTGCTTATGTGCATTCTAAAGCCGTCCATCTCTATGCAGGCACCGTATTTAACCACAGGTATCAGTATTTTCGGGTTTTTAAGTCCCTTTTTCTCTGTTAAATACTTTATACGGTCACTCTCATATTCATCGCTGATATAATTGTCAATGGCTATAAGCTTGCGTATTTCCTTAAATCCTCCTTTCTTTTGCTCCTCGTCATATTTTACAAAGCTAAAGTAACATGAACTCGGTTTATCATATCCCCCATACTTGTCAATATTGCTAAGCGGTCCGTTTTGCCTGAGCGGAACTTGACCTTTGCCCTTCTTAAGCGGTAACTGCTTAAAGAATCCCCCGCTCTGCTTAAATGCGTACCTTGTATAAAGTATATTGTTCTTAGCCATAGTTTTTTCGACTATCTGCATAGATTTTCTGCCGGTTGCAGTCCATGCGCCCTCAATATCAAAGTTGAACATTCTGTTCAGGCTGTACCATTTCTTTTGCAGTCCTTTGACAAAGTTTGTCTTATTGTGAGTAAATCTTTCGTTATATACATTACCCACCACTATATTGAGGTATGCGTCCTTGGCGTGGTGCAGGTCATTTACATCACGGCATTTCAGCATTTCCTTTTTATCCTGAGGTACATAGTTGGGGCTGTTGTATTTATTTCCGTCTTCTTTCTCTGTTGATTTTCTGAAATCGCTCACTATTTTTGACTTTACATAGACTATCTCCGTACCATTTTCGTCACCGTTGCCGCCGTACAAATTTTTAAGCACTGTAGCAACCGCCTTAGTAGATTGTCCCGTTTCAACAAGCTGCCTTGCTATAAAGTCACTCAGCTCATCGTCGGTAAGCTCGGTAGTTCTTACAAGCCTTTCATACTTTTTCTTGCTTATAAGCTCCTTATCGCACAAATACTTCCACAATGACCTCATATTTCTCTGGTGTTCTTCCTTGAGAGGATATTCATTGTCTTTCTTAGCGTTTACGGTTTTCAAAACCAGTACACGGTTATCAAGGCTGTCATCCTTAACTTTAGATTGCGGGTAAATGTGGTCTATATCGTAAATATTCTTATCAAATAGCTGTTCAATCGGTATTTCCTTACCTGTATACATACATCTACCCAACTGCGTATAGTAAAGATATAGCCTGTCGCTGCGGAAGATGCCCTCGTTTTCCTCTTTTTCGATTTGTCCGAGCAGGTGTTTTGCCTCGTCTTGATACTTGCTTGCCTCCTCAATACACTTTTGATACAGATTTATAAGCTGTGTTTTTCTTGACAACTTACGACCTTTATCGCCTTTTTTATCATCACTGCGTGTCATTTCCACAAAAATCTTCTTAGGCTTGCATTTTTGGATTTTAACTATCTCCTGAACTATCTGCAACGTCTGATAAATAGGTCTTTTCACCTTGGGCGACACATAAAGCTCATCAACCATTTGTTTCCATGAGCCTTTCAGCTTTCCGGATACCTCCGCTTCTATGCTCTCCTTAAATTTATACTTAGAGCCGAGCAGCTCCATAAAATTATCGTTGGTGTTCCACATCGTAGTTATGATGTTGTCGCCTATAACCTCGCCGGTAGCTTTATCTACTTGATAGATTTCTGTCAAAAGCTCCTTTGAAAGCCTGCCCCAGCCGCTGTACTTCAGCTTGCAAATCTGATTTATCTCGTCACCTGTAAGCTTATCCTTAAACTGATTTGCAATACGTTTTTTCAGCAGTTTTTTATCATCGCCGAAAATGGTTATTGCGCTTATTATATCCTCCTTTTCCTCATCGGTCAGATCATATCTTGCAAGGTCTATTGCCGATTGCATACTCGTAGTGAATTTTCCGCTGAATTTACCGTCATTTCCGCTTATATCCGGGTCTTCGCAATTTTGAGTTTTCAGGTATTCCCTTAAAGCCTTTATTGAAACACTTTTTTTCTTAAGGAACAAATTGTTAAAAATATCCTGTTTCAGCTTCACATCTGGCTTTTCGCCGTCAATTCTTAAACCGTTAAGCTCATTTAGCACCATAAATTTACTGTACAAAATCGAGTTTTTCGGTATTACGTCCTTATCCGGCAAATACGTACACTTGCTTGTAAGATTATTTATAAACTCTTCTGCTGATTTATCCTTATCAACTACCTTGTCAAAATTCCAGGGATAAATCTTATCCTTACTGCGCACAAGCCATGCCTTATCTGTGTGAGAATTGAGCGGACCCACGTAATACGGAATCCTGTACTCAAAAATCTTGATGATTTTATCCTTTACGCTTATGCCGTCGTCATCACACTCATTGAGGAAGCCGAGATAATGCGAGGCGTTTTCAAGTATTCTTTCCAACTCTGCTCTATTTAGCTGCATCGGGATAACTCCGTTATCCTTAACTACTATCTTAGGCATAAACGTTCCGCTATTAATTTTAACGAACATATCCTCATAGCCGTCTTGACTTAACCCCTTTAATTCTTTATCCAAGAATTTGCAAAAATCCTCCTGATTTGTCCTTTGTAAAATAACCCTGTCGTTAGCCTTATAGCATCCGCTATATGCGGTGTAATTGTTAAGCTTTTCCTTAGATTCTCTAAAAATCTCATTATACTTTTCCGGGCATCTCTCCCTTACAAAAGT
>CADBRB010000058.1 GCA_902796955.1 uncultured Ruminococcus sp. | reverse complement strand
GGAGGACGCAGGAATACTGACGTATTCCGAGGACGACAACAAAGTTATGCGGAATTTAACGAAACAGATGTTAATCTGTTTTATTGAGAATTAGTATAAAGAATCACATTAATCTTATTAAATAGAACAGCCGACACAGTAAAAACTGTGCCGGCTGTTGCTGTTTATAACCATGTTCAATTATTCCGTCATACTGATTTCTGATAAAACGTGATGTCAGCGTAAAATTCTGCAAAGCAGGCTCGGTCGTACGGTATCAGTCAAGCACAGAGCCGCCCCACTCTACGGCGGTAAAGCCGGTTCTAACAACAGGCGTTATATCAGGCTCTTCTACAGGCTCGCCGTTACAGTGCTTAAAGCCAAACCAAATTCTGAAAATGCTGTCCGGCATTACGGAAAATTCTATCGGCATTATTTCATCAACCGTATTGGTCAGAATAGGATACATGACGTAATCATCACCTGCGGCGAGATACCTTGACCAGTATTCGATGAAGTCGTTGATTTCACGCTCGTTCATGCCGTATGCGGAAAGCACTTTCCGGAAGGTTTCGTTACGGTTTTCTGCTTTAACGGTAAAGCCTTTGTCTGTTTGATAGTTTGACGGCATAGTACGGCATTCGTAGAAGAGATAACCGTATTTGTTACCGTTTAAGTCAACAATGTCGCCGTTCGGGTAAGCCGTTACTGTCCAACCGTTTGAGTAATAGGGGTCGGATTCTGTAAGCAGGTTGGGATACTTAAAGCTTACGCTCAGCTCGGTTTCCTCTGACGGGTAGAGGTATATATTCGGCTTTTTAGCCTCTATTGTATTGGCAAAGCCGTTGTCGTGATTTTTGCGCCGCTGATAGTCAAGCAGCCAGTCACGCAGCCATTCAAATTCTTTTTCGCGCCCGTTATGTACCATTTCGGCATATATATTAAGTCGTCGTGTATATATATCATCCATATACTGCTCAGGCGTTTTTTCGTGAGAGCTGAAACCGGTTACATTGTTCCTTTGTAAATATTCGCTTCCGTCGCCCCCGGAAATATCCATTGCACCGGCATTAAGAAGATGAGTTACCCAATCTGTAAACTCATGTCCGGGCAATATATCATGCCAGAAATTCATGGCATACACACCCTCGGGAGAGCGCAGTATGTTTGAAAGAGCGGCTGCTCCCTGAGATGTATAAAAAAAGTAGGGATTGGGTACAGGGCTTGCAAAAGTGTTGTATGTGTCAAGAAAATCTGTGAATATCTCCATTGCGGGATTGTAATCCGAATAGGGATTGTCCTTCATATTTTGAAGTGTTGTAAAAACATTTTGAGCTGTTGCCGTCAATGTTATAAATCTGCCTCCGAATTCCGAAAGCATACCGGCATGATTACCCGCTATATCCAGCACAAGGTTTGCCGACTCACCCGTCAGGTAGTTCCATGCCGAATTGCCGAGCGCACCGTACCACGTGCCTGTGTCGGTAATCGGCATGGCAATATCATATACCGATTGTCCTATGGCGCATGATGTATCTTTTACAAGATCACGTCCGTAATTATATACATCCATAATTTCGCCGGAAAAATAATCATATGTATCCGAAGCGATGCTTGAAAAAGTAAATTGGTTTTCGTATTCTTCTCTTGTAGCATAGCGCTTATAGGGATAGCCGTTTGCAGGGTATGCACTTGCCGTTATACTGCAAACACTGCCAAAAATTATTGAGAATGCAAGCATACAGCAAAGTACCTTTTTAAATCTTAAATTCATTTTCCCGCCTCCTCAATAAGCCTTCTGTAGCATTGTGTAACCGAGTAAACCCGTATGTCATCTCCGCCGATTTTTTCGGCTTGCTTTAAATATGCCAGTGCGCTGTCGTACATACCCATTTCATAACGAACAACTCCCATATAGGCAAGGGCAAGAGCGTTGTTAGGATTTATCCTGACAGCCATATCGGTATAATACTGTATCATGGTGTAGTCGGTCGAGCCGTCATGCCGCAGTGAAAGCGCCACCATAAGGTTTGCATTATCCCACATGGGATATCTCTTAACGGCTTCAAGCCAGTTGTTTACACGTACAAAAGCCGCAGGCTCGCTTTCCAAATAGTGACCGTTGGTCATGTAGTAGTTCATAGAGGTCTTTACCTGAGTGCGTTTTATAAACGTATTTGCTGTTTCCTGATATTGCTTGCGTTTATCCTTTTCTTCGCCGTTTGCATCTATAAGGTCGGCCGCATTCAGATAGCAGTCTGCGGCAAGAAGCAAAACGTCGTCGGTTTCACCGTATTTTTCGGAGAATGTGGTATAAACGTCTTTAAGCGCTTCCGTATCACCGATTTGAGCCGCATCGCGAACAGCTTGCAAAAGCTCGTTTCTCTGCAGCTTTGTACCCTCGGCCGAAACAGACCGGGTAAACAGGCATAAAGTAAGGCATACGGCTGCTATAAGCACGGAGCAAATATTGAAAAGCGGTTTTTTAAGCTTATCTTTACACACTATTGCAAATATAAACCCTGCCGCACTGACTATGATGCCTATAACGCAGAGAAGGACGGAGCTGTCGGTAAATACGGCAGACAGAGAAAATATAATCAACATTATAACAGAAGATATAATCAGCATATTAAATCATCCCTCCTCTTTTGAAGTTAAAGCGTTAATTTGCTGTTTGTGATTTTCGGAAAGCTTTTGCAGACTTTCATTTTTATAGAAAAGAATATGCCATAAACCGTCGTCATAGCTTCCGTAGTAATCCTGCCACGGCATAAGCTTTTCGCCTACGGAACGAGCCGTATAGGCAAGGTCGTTTTTGCCCTGCCTGTTATAAGCCTCGGCAAGAGAATACCAGACGATTGCATCATCGTCGGCATATTCGGCGGCTTTTTCAAAGTCCTTTACCGCCTTATTCAAGTTTTCTGCGTGTTCCTCGCTGGTAAGGTAGTTAGTGGATTGACAGTAATACATCGAGCCTCTTATGTAGTACGGATAGCCTATGTCACTGCGTACTTTAAGTATGGTGTCAATATAATCAAGTCCTGATGCAACGTCCATAAGCTGATAGCTTGTTACGGGCGTAAACGCTATTCGGTAAGCCTGCATATAGGCATTTAAAAACTCATTCGCTTCAAGTCTTTTCTTTTCGTCCTCCGAGAAATCATCATAGCAGGCGTCAAGCTCTTTGTTTTCACTGCTCTTATAAATCATTGTTCTGAACATAAGCTCCTGCAGACAGGCGTCCGCATAGTACGGATAATCGGACGTCTTAATCTGTTCGGCCAGCTTTTCTGCGCAATCAAGCAATTTTTCTATATTTTTAAGCCTTGCGGCAGATGAGCCGAGATATAACAGTGCCGTAGTGTTGTTTGCGTCGGTTTTTAACTCTTCCTCCGCCATTTGGAAGCACTCCAAATACTGTTTATCGTTATACAGACAATACAGTTTGTTTGATATCAACAGGCTGTCATCAGGGAACTCCTTGAGTGCCTCCGTTATGTATTCTGAGGCTTCCTTTGTCTTTTTCAGCGTCATATATGCTTTTGTGACAAACTGCCGTTCAAAAAGCTGAATATCCTTGCTTATTTTTTCGGTCTGTGCTTTCCACAGGGAATCGAAGCGCTTTACGGTTTCAAGTCTATCCGGATATTTTGAGGTATCTATCATTCCGGCATAAACCGCATCGGAGTAGGTGAGGGCGTAAACTGCCATGAATTGATGTCCCATATCATCGGGATTTGCTTTTGCAAGCTCGAATGCGCGGTCAACTACATAGTCGCTGAATCCGACCTGTGTTTGATTGGTTCCGGTTGTCTGCCTGCCTGTTTGAGCCATTGCGATTATCTCGGAATACTTAAACTGACTATCGGCTTTACGCAGGGATTTTATTATATCAAGTGCTTCGTCGGTATTCTCTGCAAGAGCCTCCGGAGAGATAACACCGCCTGAGTATGCCTCCGCCGCCGAAAGACGGGAGAGTATTTCAGTTCTGCGGTTTTTTTGCTCGGCAGTAAGCTGATAAGCCGATTTATAGTACGACAGCATGGAATAGTAGAAGTCAATGCCGTTTATCTTATTTTCTATGTATAGCTTATCGAGTGACGCAATAACCGAGGATAACTCTATTTTTCCGTCAACGCCCTTTTGGGTAACGGCGTCCAAAAACAGGAGAGTAGTATTATCGGGGTCTTTGCTCAACTGCTCCGATACGCCTTGATTTGACAGTACATTTTCCCATGCGTCAAGCTCGGTGCATACGGTATCATACTGCCTGAGAGCAGTTACATAATCTCCGGCACGGCGGTATGCAACAGCCATAACGGTTTTATCCGCATAGCTGTTCTTGAATACGTCAATATCTGACGGAACGGTTTTAAGATTAAACACAACAGTTGATATAAAAGCGGCGGCAAATATACAGGCAAATACAATACGGCCGGCACTTATTTTTGTGCTTTTGGCATTGCTGTCATCGGTATTGTCGGCGTTGCCTGTGTAATCGTGCGAACATACAACTACGGCGGGAGCGAGGAACAGCCAAACGACAATAACGTTTACAAGCTTTATCGCAAATGTACCCGGCAGATATATACCCGTAATAAACAGTTTGCTTATAGCCGACTTTACATAATACGGTATGATATAGTTGCCGATGCACACGGCAACAGCAAAAACAGTAAAGTATAATATCGTATTGATAACGCTCCGCTTTTTGTGCGGCAAGCCGATTGCAACCCTTACGGCATTGTATATTGACAGCGCAACGGCCAAGCCTGTAAACAATGTCATCGCTATGGACAGCATGAATGAGAGTATATCGCCGTTATATGTACGCAGGCTTGTGGCAAGCTGCTTGCCGCAACCGAGTACGGCGGCATACGGCAAATAGCCGAAAAGCCAAAAAGAAAGCGCAGACCTTCCGTTTGTATACGGCTTGACCGCAGGTATAAGAGCCAATCCTGCCGCAAGTGCGCATACAGCTTCAACAATTACGGGCAGTACATAACCGAGCGACTCCTTTTTAATGAACAGTATAAAGGTATTGAGCAAAAAAGGTCCTGCCATTTGTATAGACAGCATCAAAAACAGCCATTTTGCAAACGGCGCATTGTATGAGGCTCTGATTTTAGTCTTAAAGCCCATTTAAAATTCCCCCTTTGATGATTAATAGTCGGTCTATATAGATTTATTATTTTTTTCAGTATTATTAATACTAATTCTCAATAAAACAGATTAACATCTGTTACGTTAAATTCCGCATAACTTTGTTGTCGTCCTCGGAATACGTCAGT
>CADBRB010000057.1 GCA_902796955.1 uncultured Ruminococcus sp. | reverse complement strand
TAATGGCGCAGGGCTGGCTTGATGAATCTGAAACGGACTATATTGAGCTGGCGCAAAAAATGGAGAAAATCGGTGTTAAAAATATCATTTTTACGGATATTTCAAAAGACGGAATGCTAAAAGGACCTAATTTTGAACAGCTGAAAGCACTAAAATCCAGTGTAAACTGCAATATAACCGCAAGCGGCGGCATATCGTCCGTTGAAGATTTGGAGCGGTTAAGGCAGCTTGACGTATACGGTGCAATCTGCGGAAAGTCGATATATTCAGGTAAAATAGACCTTAAAGAAGCTGTAAAGCTTGCACGGGTTCCGTCGGACGCTTTTATAGAAAAGTTTTTTGTAAAGGGTGATTTGTTGCCCGCAATAGTGCAGGAAAAGAGTACGGGCGAGGTCTTGATGCTGGCATATATGAACAGGGAATCTCTTAAAAAGACGTTTGAAACGGGGTATACATGGTTCTACAGCCGCTCACGGCAGGAGCTGTGGAACAAGGGAGCCACCTCCGGTCATGTACAAAAAGTTGTAGATATATACTCGGATTGCGATGATGATACCTTACTTGTAACAGTTGAGCAAACCGGAGCTGCCTGCCATACGGGAAATCATAGTTGCTTTTTTACAAGATTAGGTGTATAATAAATTTTAAATTTGACAAATGAAAGGCCGCATGGCATTTGCCGTGCTTAGGTGAGCTTATGAACGATGTACTTAATGCGCTCTATCAAACTATAGTTGACCGTAAGAATAACCCTGCAGAGGGCTCATACACCTGCTATCTGTTTGATAAGGGTTTGGATAAAATCCTGAAAAAATGCGGCGAGGAGTGCAGTGAAACAATAATTGCCGCCAAAAACGGCGATAATGCAGAAACCGTGCTTGAAATTTCCGATTTAATCTATCACATTATGGTTATGATGGTTAATCAGGGCATACCGTTAGAGGACGTATTAAATGAGCTTGACAAGCGCAGTAATAAGACGGGAAATTTAAAGAAGTTTCATCAGGTTGATAAAAACACATAATTAAATTCGCTTGTGCGGATTAATAAAAAGTCAATTACGGCATATCTATCTTTGCTATGCCGTTTTTATAAAAAATGATTGTCAACACAGTTTAAAATATAGGTTGACAATCGGGAGGTTATTATGAAAGCAAATTCAAAAACATTAAATCTAACTTTATCTGCGCTGTTTATTGCGCTGATAATAATTGCCGGAACAGTGTTGAATATTAAGCTTCCCGGCAATCTGCCAAACTTGAGTACACAATTCTTTTTTTGTGCGCTTGCAGGTGTGTTTTTAGGCTCAAAGCTCGGCGGAGCTTCGGTTTTGATTTATGTAATCATAGGGCTTTGCGGCTTGCCTGTATTCACTCAGGGCGGAGGCATTTATTATGTATTCAAGCCATCGTTCGGGTACATAGTAGGGTACATATTCTGTGCGTTGATAATGGGGTATGCGGCTCAAAAATGGGGGGACAGATTTGTTCCACTGCTTATAGCGGCGTTTATATCACTGTTTGTACTGTATACGTTTGGAACAGTGTACCTTTATCTGATTCTTAATCTATACTTAAATGTGGATACAGACGTATTTAAAGCACTTCAGATGGGTGTTTTGCCGTTTGTGATTACAGATTCGATATGGTGTGTGCTTATTGCGGTATGCGGCAGCAGACTAAAAAGACTGATAATTAAGACTAATAAACAATAATTTAAATCGAACAATCTTTTGATCTGATTTACGCAATACAACGTTATAGGCGTTAAATGTTAAAGCCTTGCGTTGTCATTTGCCTTGCCTTGTACAAATAAACATGAAAAATCTTTGTACACTTTTAATCAGTGCTTAGTATGATAGCAGATTTGCCGAATTTATTGCAGACAAGATAGATAATAAAATCATATTTTAATAAATAATTTATTAATAAAATTTAAAATTTGTTAATAAAGTAAAAATTGCGGCTTTATATAGTACGGTTTCTTATAAAAGTTAAATAAAAAAGTATAAATATTTTCCTGTGTATTGACTTAGATTGGACGTTGTGGTATCATTGTGTTAGAGTTTAGCATAATATGTGCTGCTCGGAAATGGGATAGTGTATTATGCTATTTCATATGTAAAGTGTACGTTTTTCGTACAGATTTTAATTATCATTATGGGAGGTTTTTCAGAATGGATAATAACTACAATGGCGGTTATCAGCAACAGCCGCAGCCGCAGCCGCAACAGCCGGTTTATCAGCAGCCGATGTATCAGCAGCCAATGGGCGCACCGATGGGTCAGCCCCCGATGCAGCCGATAAATCCGAACGCTAAGACATATGGAATTGTATCGCTTATTTGCGGTATTGCTTCATGTGTAGTTTGCTGGATTTCTTACGGTGCTTTTGTTGCTTTGATTCTTGCAATCGTAGGCTTGGTATTTGCTGTTAAGGGACGTAACGGTATGCCTATAGGAGCTGATGGCAGAGGTATAGCAACTGCCGGTCTTGTTCTTTCGATAATCGGTCTTGTTCTCAGCGTTATCTGCTCAATTTGCATAGCTTGCGTTATTTGCGCCGGCAAGGCTATTGAAGGCGGACTCAATGAGTTCCAGAATCAGTACGGTCAAATAGGCGACCAGCTGAATGATTATATCAATTCAATGCAGGGCGGCTAATACATAGCAATTCAATCGGCTAAATACAGGCAGTGTATCGTTTATGGAATAATAGGCGATACCTGCCTAATTTTTATAAGAGTATTTTTGAACTTTGAATGGCATTGCTTTTTCAAAATTGAAAAATACTTTGATAAGGAGATGAGGAAAATGTTTCCTTCTTTTACAATATTCGGTAAAGAAATAGGAACATATATGTTATGTTCCGTTGTAGGTGCGTTATTTGCCGGTTTGATTGTTCATATGCTTGCAAGGGACAGAGATGACGTGCGCAAGGATCAGCTTTTGCACATAGCGATTGCCGCAGGAGGCGGATTGTTTGTGGGTGCGCATCTGCTTTTCGGGCTGACGAATATGCCTAAAATCATTTGGATTTTCAAGCATTTTTCGGTTTTCACTTACTCGTTTGATACGGCAATTTACTTTTTGCAGGATATATTCGGCGGCATGGTCTTTTATGGCGGACTTTTCGGAGGAATAATCGGCGGTTTGCTGTATATCAGGTCATTGAAGCTTGACAAATGGGCTCACATCGACCTGTTTGCACCGGCTATACCTGCTATGCACGCCTTTGGACGTATAGGCTGTTTTTTGTCCGGCTGTTGTTATGGAATAGAGAGTGATTTCGGTTTTGTGTATCATCACTCGGCAGTACCTGCGGCGGACGGTGTGAGAAGATTCCCCGTACAGCTTTTGGAGTGTATTGTGAATTTATGCATAGTTTTGATAATGGTTATACTTATAAAGCGCGGCTTGGGGCGTAAAAAGCCTGTTTTTGTATACGGAGTGATGTACTCGGTTGCAAGATTCTTACTTGAATTTTTGCGTGGAGATAAAATAAGAGGAATTTACTTTGGACTTTCGACTTCACAGTGGATAAGCATAGTATTCTTCACGGTTTCGGTTATTGCGCTTGTTAAGCTTAATGCCAAAGGCGATAAGTCGGGAAAAGAAGCCGAAAAGAATAACGCTGAATTATCTGTGGGAGCAACAGTATAAAAGTGGTGATGAGGTATGAAATTCGGAATTTCCACAGCCTGCTTTTATCCCATGCTTACCGAGGAGGCTCTGGAAGCGGAGTTGGAGTTAGGCTTTAAAAGCTTTGAGATATTTGTAAATTCGTTCTCTGAGATTGAAAAGCCGTTTATGAGCAAGGCTAAGGAACTGTTGAACAACGGCAACGGCGAAGTGGTTTCACTCCACCCGTTTTTATCGGGAGATGAACCTTTTTTGCTGTTCTCAAACTATTACAGAAGATTTAAAGATACATTGAAAATCTATGACAAGTTCTTTAACTGCGCCGCTTTTTGGGGGGCGAAGTACGTTATTCTACACGGCGCAAGAATAGCGGGAATGTATAAGATAAGCGATGACGAGTACTTTGAAAGGTTTGCGATTTTGGCTGAAAGGGCAAATACGTTCGGGGTAACTCTTTTACAAGAAAATGTTAACGCATTTCGCAGTCAAAGCGTTGATTTTATTAAAAAAATGCAGGCTGCTCTCGGTGATGTGGCAAGATTTAACTTGGATATAAAGCAGACGGTTAGAGCAGGTGAGAACGTTAAGGATATGTGCCTTGCCATGGGCAGTGGAATGTGTAACATACATATAAACGACCATAACGAATTGCAGGATTGTATTTTGCCGGGCGAGGGAAGCATGGACTATGAAGAATTTTTCGGACTTTTAAGGCAGATAGGCTATGACGGTGCTTGCCTTATAGAGGTCTACAGCAAGAGCTATGAGCGTAAAGAACAGTTAGTTGGGGCGTATGAGTATCTGAAAAGCATATACGAAAAATAAAAAAGCGGCTGTCACAAACCTAAATCTGTGACAGCCGTTTTTTAACCGTAATAGGGATTGAACAGGTATTCTATTTGCAAATTCTAACTTATACTGTAAACTATGACAATAATCAGACTTCGTTAATGTCCTCCGTAGAAGTTGATTGTTTTAAACCTTGCTCGTTTTGCTTGTATGGCATATCAAACAGCGGAAAGTTGAGTGTGATTTTTGTGCCTTTGCCTATTTCGCTGTCTACTGAAATCTTTGCGTTGTGGTATGACGCTCCGTGCTTTACTATGGAAAGTCCCAGACCAGTACCTCCGAGTTCCTTTGAATGGCTTTTATCCACACGGTAAAAACGTTCAAATACTCTGTCCTGCTCGTCTTGCGGTATACCTATGCCGGTATCGGCAACGGAAAGCTTGATGTAATCATCATTTTTAGTTATAAGGACATTAACGCTGCCGCCCCGATTGTTGTATTTTATCGCATTGTCACAAAGGTTGTAGATAACCTCGTTGAGAATATTCGGTATGCCGATAATGCTGATATGTTCGCCTTTCAAGTTCAAAGTGACATCCTTTTTGGACGCCGAATCATCCAGAGTATGTAATACCTCTGCGCACATATCATATAGGTCAACCTCAACCCTTTTTATCTTCATTTCGTCCTCGTCGAGCTGTGAAAGCTTGATTATATCGCCTACAAGCGTTATCAAGCGCTGGGCTTCATCGTAGATTTTAGCGGAGAATCGTTGTATGTCCTCATGCTTTACCAATCCGTTTCGCATTATTTCCGCATAGCCCGATATAGATGTAAGCGGAGTTTTCAACTCATGCGATACATTGGCTGTAAACTCACGCCTGAGCTTGTCTGTTTTTGAATGCTCTTCCTTAAGCTCCCGCATTTGTCTTTGAATCTGCATATTCTGCACATTTATGCGGCGCACAAGGGGCTGTATTTCTTCGTAGACGTCCCTTTCGTCAGGGTGAATAAGGTCAATTTTATTAATAGGCGAGGTCAGGCTCTTAGATACGCTGGACGCAAGCAGACCGGACAGTACCATTGCTATGGCAAATGCCAGAATTATCCACTGAAATATATCGTAAAGAAGCGTAAAAAAGGTGTATTGCGTACTTGTGACTGTAAGCTTACTGCCGTTATTCATTGTTATTATGCGGTTAATGGTCTTCGTCAGGTGTTTGCCGGATGAATCATCTGAAGCTGTGCCGGAGCTTGCCGTTGATGGCTGAGAGGATAAGGCGGATGATGAGGACGATACGGCGGACGAACTGCCTGAGGCTTGAGATTCATCGCCTTTTTCGGTATCGGAGGAGTGGCTGTCGTATATTAATCTGCCATCGGCGTCATTCCATACAATATTGAGGTCAATGCTCTTACACACTGTTTCAAGATAGGTTTTACCGTATGTCTGAGTGCCTATGGCGATAATTCTTGCCTGATCCGCAAGCTGTTCATTGTTTTTTTCGTTAAAGCTTGCATACAAAACAAATAGAACTACGGTTGTTCCTACTAAAAAAATCAGCATTGTAAGTGAAAAAATGCTCTTGAAAAGCTTAGTTTTCATTTATATCGCCTCCGATTTTGTAGCCGACGCCACGCACGGTTTCTATTAAATCGCCTGCGGAATCAAGCTTTTGCCGTAGAGTTCTTATGTGTACGTCTACAGTTCTGTTTTCTCCGTCAAAATTATATCCCCAAACCTCGTTGAGCAGAGTATCACGACTGAGAACAATACCTCTGTTTTTTAAAAGGAGGCACAAAACGGCAAACTCTTTATATGTCAGATTAACATCAATTCCGTCAACCTTAACTATATGCTCGGCAGTATTGACATAGAGTGAGCCGACACGGTACACTTCGTCGGATTTGGTGTTCTCTGCGGTGCGGCGCATAAGGGCTTTGATTCTTGCTATGAGCTCCATCATTCCGAACGGCTTTGCAATGTAGTCGTCTGCTCCGTTATCAAGACCTAAAACCTTATCGTATTCGCTGTCCTTTGCTGTGACAATTATCACAGGAATTTTTTTTGTTGCCGATAAAGTGCGCAGCTTTTTTAATATGGCAAGACCGTTTTCTTCAGGCAGCATAATATCGAGCAATATCATTGACGGAATTTGACGCTCTATCGCCTTCCAAAATTCTGACGGCAGAGCAAATCCGACAGCTTCCATTCCACTGCCGTTCAATGTATATGTTACTAATTCTCTGATATTGGTATCATCTTCTACAAAATATATCATGGCTATGCGCTCCTTTTTGAATAGTGTATTCAATATAATCTTACCATTATATCGGCGTTGTGTCAAGATAATATGAGCATTCGATATAATATATTGAGCAGAAGAAAAGCCCGATATTCATTGGTATTTTAAGAGTTTAAGCGAGACCGGATTTAAGCTAAAACAAACCTGAAATATAAAAAATATATTAAATCATAAATTTATATAAAGCGATTTGGCTTTAAAGGATAACTTTTGCGGTTATTTATAAAACTTGTTTTATGCCGAACGTTTGAGAAATTTTGAATAAATCGAAGATTAGGGTTGATTTTTATAACCTCAAAGCTTAAAATGTATTTAGAAAAATGTGGAGGTTTGAATATGAAAAGAATAATTTGTGCCGTGCTGTGTGCGGTTATTTTTTTAATGACAGCTGTAAACGTAAATGCTTTGGACGATGGCGTGTTGCCGTCGGGAGTAAAATACAGCGAGATTTCAGATAGAATTGACGAATTTGTCCAAAAGCACAGCGACCATTTAGCCGGTATGTCTATTGCTGTTGTGAAGAATTATGAGGTTCTTTTTAAGAATTTTTACGGATATGCCGATATTGAAAACGGTGTAAAAAACGATATTTCTACAGTTATGGAGTGGGGCTCTATCACTAAGCTTTTAGTGTGGATAAGCGTTATGCAACAGGTAGAGCTTGGAAATATTGACCTTGATGAAGATATTTTGGCGTATTTGCCGGAGGATTTTTTCAGCCGTAGAAGATACGAAAAACCTATAACAATGTACAATCTGATGAATCATGATGCCGGCTGGGAGGACGTTATTACCGATTTGTTTACATCTCCTGCCATAATGACTGACGAACATTTTGATTTGGGCGAAATTTTGAAAATTAATGAGCCGGAACAGATTAACGAGCCGGGAGATACGGTAGCGTATTCAAACTGGGGTGCGGCTTTAGCGGGATATATAGTTGAATGTGTTACTGGTGTGGACTTTTATAAGTATGTTAGAAAAAATATTTTTGACAAAATAGGAATTGAAGATGCCGCATTGTATACAGACCTTTCCGACAATGAGGAGATTGAGGCAAAAAGGCATTTATTAAAGTGTTATGATGCGGCTAAAGGTACAAATTCGCCGCTTGGGGAGTGCTTTTATAATACTCCTATTTATCCGGCGGGAATGTGTACGGGCACGCTTGATGAACTGATAAAGCTTGTGCAGGTGCTTTTACCGCCCGAAGGACAAAAATGTGTGCTTTTTGAGCACCCGGACACACTTGATGAATTGCTGTCCGTTACAAAAGCAAGCGGTGAAGTCGGATTTGACAGATTTGCACACGGCTTTTGGATTCTGCACTATGGCGTAGACGTTTACGGCCATGCGGGTAATACGGCAGGCTGTTCAAGTATGCTTGCGATAGATCCAAAATCGGGAATAGGCGCTGTGGTAATGACCAATCAACATTCTGAAAAGCTATTTAATTACACTATGTTGCAGGAGATTGTTTTTGGAAGTTACTCAGTAAAAAATAGTGATATGAATTTAAAAGCTGAAGAGGGATATTACAGAAGAGCAAGAACGAGAGAAAAGGGCATATTCAACTTATATAAAATAATGAATTTAGTAAACCTGAAAGAAATAGAAAACGGCGTTCTACTCGATAAAATCAGTGGCTCAACATATACTCCTGCGGGAGATAATCTGTACATAACAGAAGACGGACTGCTTGTAGGCGTGGTTAAGGATGGCAAAAGCGTAAGGCTTTGCAGCGATATTAGTGACTATAAAAAGCTGAGTACATTTCAAGTGTATGCTGAGTATGCATTAATTGCTATTTTTGTACTAAGTGTGATATTTTGTATATTTGTAATATTAGTTTACGCAGTACAGGCAGTAAAAAAGAAAAAGATAGTATTTTTTGATACAATGAGGAGTATTTGCTGTTTAGCTGTTGTGTCATCAGCATTTAATGTGGTGACAGATATTCTAAAGCTGCTTACATATTCTATATCTATGGCAACACTAAAAAAGAGTGCTTTGCTGAATGTCGGTTTTATTGCAGTGATGTTGGTTTATGATATATTCTTTATAATTAGAGTAAAAAAGAAGAAACTGTCAAAAAAAGAAATGACTGTCAGCGTTTTAGTTGCGGTGTGTACAATGATTGCTATATTTTCCCTTGTGTACTGGAATTTTGTAGACTTTTTATAATCCCTGCCTTTTTTAGTATACTTATACTAATACCCATAAAAATTAGCTAACCTGTATGTTTAATTTCGACAATAAAGCGTTGCCGTACACAGAGTATTACAGGTGCGAAGCGCACACCAAAATTGTGTGATTGCTTATCGGGAGAAACAACTATATTTTACGCTCAAATACAGTTAGAGCTCTGCTGTAAGTAAGTATCTAATGCGCAAGAGAACGCTGTCGGTTGTTGTTGTGTAGTATTCCTTGATTTGCATAGTGATACTAATTATCATTAAAACGGTTTAAACAGGTGTTATCGGAAAATTTTGCTCAGCGTGGCGGAGGACGCAGGAATACTGACGTATT
>CADBRB010000056.1 GCA_902796955.1 uncultured Ruminococcus sp. | reverse complement strand
CTTGCTCATCTCAGCCGTGAGAACAATATGCCGGAGCTTGCCTACCAAAGTGCTGTTTGTGAGCTTGACAAGCACTTTGCCAAAGCCGATGAGGACTATAAAATGTATGTTGCACCCGTTGTAAGCAACGGTATGTGCGTAACATTGTGACGGTGATATCATGCTTAACATATCTTTGATTTGCGTAGGAAAGCTAAAAGAAAAATATTGGCGTGACGCCTGCGCCGAATATGCCAAAAGGCTTTCGGCATATTGTAAATTCAATATCATAGAGGTAGACGAACACCCTGCGCCGGATAACGCCTCACCTGCTCAGATTCAAAACGTGATAGAGCAGGAAGGCAGAAAAATACTTGCAAAATTGGATAAAAACACAAAAATAATAGCCATGTGTATAGAGGGCAAACCGCTTTCATCGGAAAAATTAGCCGAAAAACTCGGCAGCCTTGCCGTAAACGGAGTAAGCAGCTTAGCCTTTATAATAGGCGGCTCATGGGGGCTTGCAAAGGAGATAAAGGACACCGCAGTTTTAAGGCTTTCAATGTCTGAGATGACCTTTCCTCATCAGCTTGCCAGAGTTATGCTGTGCGAGCAGATATACAGGGCATTCCAGATAAATACCGGCGGAAAATACCATAAATAAAAGGAAGTATATATTATGGCTCTTGACGGAATTTTTCTTCATCATATATGCAATGAAATCAAATCCACCGTGCTCGGCGCACGAGTAGATAAAATCTTTCAACCCAACAGAGAAGAGCTTGTCTTCCTGCTCAGGGGATACAACGGAGCATATAAACTGCTTCTCTCGGTGAGAAGCAACAGCCCACGCATACATTTTACAGATAACGCACCCGAAAATCCCCCATCTCCGCCCATGCTCTGTATGCTCCTGCGCAAAAAGCTGAGCGGCGCACGTATAGCAAATGTATATCAGCATGACCTTGAAAGAATGATAACCATAGATTTTGATGCGATAAACGAGCTGGGCGATGAAGTAAGGCTCTCTGTTGTTACAGAGATAATGGGCAAATACAGCAATGTTATTCTGCTTGATGAAAATAAAAATATTATTGACGCCTTAAAGCGTGTAGACCCTTCCATTACCACTCAGCGTCTTATTCTGCCCGGTCTTAAGTACGAGCTTCCGCCTCAGCAGGATAAGCTTTGCCTGCTCAACACCGAAGCCGAAGCGGTTGTTGAACGAATTATAAACGGCAAATCAATGCCGTTGTCAAAGGCGATTTTGTCAAACGTACAGGGCGTTTCTCCCATAGTATGCAGAGAGCTGGAGCATCTTACGGGCAGAGGCGATGAGCTTATATCTGATTGCCTTTCCCCATCACAGAAGGAGCGTTTTAAATTCTTTATGCGCGAGCTTGCTCAAACTGCCGGGGATTGCTCCGGCAAACCGTATTCTGTAAGCGACAGCACAAAAAAACCTTTTGACTACAGCTTTATGAACATAACGCAGTACGGAGGAATGTCCATAGTAAAAGAATATGAATCGTTCAGTAAAATGCTTGATTTATTCTATCTTGAAAAGGACGGAATCGAGCGTATGCGAGCCAAATCTCAGGATTTGCTGAAGACGCTCACAAATACCTACGACAGGCTCAACCGAAAAATAAACACTCAAAAAATGGAGCTTGAAAAATGTGCGGACAGAGAAACCTTGCGCCGCTGCGGAGATTTGCTTCAGGCAAATCTTTATCGCATTGAGCGTGGCGCAGAAAGCGTAACTGTTGAAAACTTTTATGATGAGAACATGGAAAAGGTGACAATCAAGCTTAACCCTGCAATTACTCCGGCTCAAAACGCACAAAAATACTACAAGGATTACAACAAAGCGAAAAACGCCGAAGGCATACTTACCGTGCAAATTGAAAAAGCAAAAACCGAGCTTGAATATATAGATACCGTCTTTGACTGCCTTAGCAGAGCCGCAACCGAAAACGAGCTTAACGAAATACGCACCGAGCTTATTGAGCAGGGTTATTTAAAATCACGAGGTCTGCGAAAAAAGGTACAGGGCGTTGTAAAGCCTCTTGAGTTTTTCTCACCGGCCGGTATGAAAATTCTGGTAGGTAAAAATAACAGGCAAAACGATAATCTGACGCTTAGAACAGCAAGTAATAACGATATTTGGTTCCACACAAAAAATATTCCCGGCTCACATACCATACTTATAACCGACGGCAAAACACCCGACGACGAGTCTATACTCACGGCGGCACGGCTTGCGGCATATCACAGCAAGGCCAAAAATTCCTCTCAGGTACCGGTCGATTATACGCAGGTGCGCTATGTCAGCAAGCCGCAGGGGGCAAAGCCCGGTATGGTAATTTATGTAAATAACAAAACCTTATTCGTTACTCCCATGTTACCGGAAGAAAAGAATAATGAATAATGAATAATGAATAATGAACAGCGAATAGTGAAGAAATGGGTGCGGAGCGCACTCCGCCGCAGGCTAAGCGTGTATGAGGTAATATTATGTTGAACTTAAAGTATATTGAAAAATATCGTGAAAACAACAGAATAGAAGCTAAACGTGCGCTTGGCGGTTTTCCGCACAGCGTATGGGAATCATATTCCGCATTTGCCAACACTCTGGGCGGCATAATACTGCTCGGCGTTGAAGAAATGAAGGATAAATCCTTTAAATGTATAGATTTGCCGTCGCCGGAGGGACTTGCCGAGGAATTTTTAAAGACAGTAAACGATAAACGTCAGGTCAGTGCAAATGTACTTAAAAAAGACGGCATAAGAATAATAGAACAAAATAAACACAGAATTGTAGTTATAGATGTGCCAAAGGCAGACAGGCACGATAAGCCCGTATTCGTGTACGGCGATTTTGTACACGGCGCATACAGACGAGGCGGTGAGGGCGATTACCGCTGCTCGCATGAACAGATACAGGCGATGCTGCGTGATAAATCCGACAACAGCGCCGACAGACGCATAATTGACGGCATGACGCTCGATGATATAGACACCGCAACAGTCCATAAATACAGGGCTATGCTCTGTAAAACAGACAGCTCCGCTCTTTGGCAGAGCCTTGACGATACCGGGCTTTTGTATAAGACGGGTGCTATAGCATATGATAGTCACGGTGTACTGCGTCCAACCTGTGCAGGCTTGCTTATGTTCGGCAAAAGCGCAAGCATCTCCGCCGCATTTAGCGGATATAGGCTTTCGCTTGAAATTGCCGGGCACGGCAGAACAGATTTTAAAAACAATCTGTTCAACAGCTTTTTTTCTCTTTATAAGAGGCTTTGCGGAGGCAAAAACGAAAGCGGCGGACTCAATGCCGCCATATACGAGGGACTTGTAAACTCCATAGTACACGCAGATTACCATGATAATGATTCCATTTCCGTCATCTCTGCCAAAAACAGGCTGGTCATATCAAATCCCGGATGTATGCGTGTAAGCTATGATACCATAGGCGCACCGACCGGCTCGGATATACGTAACCCGGTTATATCAAATATGTTCGGTCTTATCAACATAACGCACGGCACAGGTCACGGCTTTGAAATAATGCGTTCTCTTGAAAATTTGAAGCTCTATGAAACGTTTAACCCCGACAGAACAGTACTGTCACTGGATATGGAAAACGCTCTGCATAACAGAGCGTCAGCAGGTCTGCGTCAGGATATTATCGACTATCTTACAAAGAACATATCCGCTTCTGTTTATGAGATAGCAATTATTTTTAATTTGCCTGTTATTACGGCTCGGCAATACCTTGACAATCTTGCCGAAAGTGATATAATAATCCTTGATAAAAGCACGGGAAAATATGCGCTTAAAGCGTGATTTACACTATAAATTCGGACGGTGATTTTATGAATATAAATAAAATAAGCTTAGTGGCCGTACTGCTTATAATTTCGTTAATGATTATGTCAACCGGATGTCAGTCGATAAAACACCCTGCGGTTAATTCCAACGATACACCTTCCGCTGACGGTGCTAACGACATTTTCGGTATGTTTAAATACACACCCTGCGATAACAGCAGCGATGTAGTTGCGCTTGCGTATTTGGGTTATGACATAGCACCGGAAGACTTGAACGCTAAAATTGACGAAAAGCTTACAGGCATTACGCCTGAGGAGTTTTCTCATATCAGGCAGGTTGAGCTTGAGGGCGACGAGTATTACCTGATAGTCCCCAAATATGCCGATTCTACCGTTGCGGTATTCAAGAGCGATATAGAAACCGGCTATGATAAAAATGCGCCGATATCATCTACAAGCGGTGAGGCTGTAGTTTTAAAGTGCAATGTAAGCGATATAATAACAAACTCGGTTATTGAGGTAAAATACACCGATGAAAAAGGAAGCGAAAATACTGTTGTATTCTCTCCCTCGCTTAGTTTGAAGGACGGAGAAATCAGCGACAGCGAATATGTATTTGAATATAAAATCGACTACAATACAGGAGAGTAATAAGGAATACGTGTTGTAAAATTTATTTTATTCAAAATTTTTTAGGAAAATTCAAAAACGTTATTGACAAAATGTTGTTTTGCTAATAATATGTTTGTATAAACCTGCGGTACATAAAAGCTATTAAGTTAATGTATCGTTCTGATGATAAAACTAATTACGGAAAGGAATACAAATTATGATTCTTGAGAAGGTTAAAGCCATTTTGAGCGAACAGTTTGACGTTGAAGAGGACAGCATAACACCCGAAACATTGATTGAGGATGACCTCGGTGCGGATTCTCTGGACGTTGTTGATTTACTTATGTCCCTGGAGGATGAGTTTGAGGTAGAGATACCTGATGAGGAAATCGAAAACATACGCTCTGTTGACGATTTGGTAAAGTATATCGAAGCCAATTCATAAGCAACATATAAGCGGCAGTTAATGCTCAGGCACGGTTACGGTGACCGTGCCTTTTTATTTTTTAAAAAAATTTGCTTTAGCACGCTAATGCAATAAAGAATTTACTTGTAATAACGGAAAAGTTATGTTATACTAAATGTACGTTTTTTATTTTTTATGAAGGAAGCGTGTCAAATGTTCTATATAAGTGAGATTTTTACCACACCTCCGGATAAATTCAATTCTCCGCTGCACGGTAAAATATACGATACTCTGCAAACACTTGGCATATCATTTGAACGTGTGGATAACGACCCTGCCGTTACTATGCAGGATTGCGTAGCCATCAACGAAAAGCTTAACGTGCGCATAGTTAAAACGCTGTTCCTGTGCAACAGGCAAAAAACATCGTTTTACCTGTATGTTACAACAGACGACAAGCCGTTTGTTACAAAGGATTTCAGCAAAGCGCTGAATATATCGAGAGTTTCGTTTGCTCCTGAGGAGATTATGCTGGAGAGGCTCGGTACAAGAGCGGGAGCCGCAACAGTTTTCGGTACATTGCTGGATGCCGGGAATGAAATACAGGTGGTAATCGACAGGGACATATTGCAAAACGAATGGTATGGCTGTACAGACGGTACCGTGACAGGCTATATGCGTGTAAAAACCAAAGATATATTCGATGTTTTTCTGCCGTATGTAAAACACACGCCGCTGTTTATTTAGTTTATTGAGCTTGTACGCATATGCGCTTTTACAAGCTGTTAATAAAGCGATTTTGTAAGATAAATTGCAGTAAAAGACACAAAATTTAAGGGGGATGTTCTATGTCTACAGCAACAATTTGTATATTGATAGCCATTATTTTGTATTTGGGTATCGTGCTGTTTGTAGGTTTTCTTTTTGCACGTAAAAACGAGTCCGCTGCGGATTTCTTCCTCGGCGGCAGAAGGCTCGGCCCGCTTGTAACCGCCATGAGCGCAGAGGCTTCGGATATGTCCAGCTATCTGCTTATGGGCTTGCCGGGTCTTGCATATTTAACAGGTGTTGCCGATGTAGGCTGGACGGTAATCGGTCTTGCTGTCGGCACATATTTGAACTGGCTGCTTGTAGCAAAGCGTCTGCGCAGATATACACATATAACAAAGTCATTTACTCTGCCGCAGTTTTTCTCTGATCGTTTTCACGATAAGAAAAACATACTTTGCACAATAGCCGCACTTATTATCATAATCTTCTTTGTACCGTACACGGCATCGGGCTTTGCGGCCTGCGGCAAGCTGTTTTCGTCGCTTTTTGGCGCAAATTACATGACGGCAATGATAATTTCAGCTATCGTAATCGTAGGCTACACCACTGCAGGCGGATTTTTGGCGGCGTCCACAACCGATTTTATCCAGAGCATAATAATGACGTTTGCCCTGTTTATAGTTCTCGGCTTTGCTACATCTTCGGCAGGAGGATTGGGTGCAGTTATAAACAACGCAAAATCCATTGCCGGCTATTTCTCATTGACGGAAACGCACAATGTTACAACCGGCAACGCTCAGCCGTACACATTTTTGACGATAATCTCAACCTGCGCATGGGGCTTGGGCTACTTCGGTATGCCGCACATTCTGCTCAGGTTCATGGCTATTAAGGACGAGCAAAAGCTCAAGCTTTCCCGCCGTGTTGCATCCGTATGGGTAGTTATAGCCATGGCGGTAGCCGTTTTGATAGGTCTTGTAGGTAATGCGCTCACAAACGCCGGACTTATTGAGGGTCTTACGGGCTCAAATTCGGAAACCGTAATAATCCGCATAGCAACCTTGCTTTCAACGCACGGAATATTCCCTGCTTTAATCGCAGGTCTTATACTCTCCGGTATACTGGCAAGCACCATGTCAACGGCTGACTCTCAGCTTCTTGCCGCCGCCTCCAGCGTATCTCAAAACATAATGCAGGAAACGCTGCACATAAACCTTTCCAAAAAGAAGAGCATGATAGTTGCAAGGCTTACCGTTATAATAATCGCAATTCTCGGTATATTTATTGCACGTGATCCCGAAAGCTCCATTTTCGGCATAGTTTCGTTTGCGTGGGCAGGCTTCGGTGCGGCATTCGGCCCCGTTATACTCTGCTCGCTGTTCTGGAAGAGAGCCAACCTCCCCGGCGCAATCGCAGGCATGGCCTCCGGCGGCGCAATGGTATTTATCTGGAAATACCTGCTCGCTCCTCTTGGCGGCGCATTCGCAATTTATGAGCTTCTGCCGGCATTCGTAGTCGGTGCGGTTGTACTTGTGGTTGTAAGCCTGCTTACCAAAGCTCCGTCAAAGGAAATCATTGATGAATTTGACAAAATGAAGTCGAAGGAAGAAGTCGCCTGACGGAGAAGCTCCTGCGGACAGCGTCCGCAGGCATATCGCACAGCGGAGAAGCTCCGCACCAACTTCGCACACCGAGTAATTACAAATAAAAACTCTCTTTCCTGCGGCGG
>CADBRB010000055.1 GCA_902796955.1 uncultured Ruminococcus sp. | reverse complement strand
GGGTGTTTCGGTAGAAACTACAAACTATAAAAATTATACCTATGACCGCAAAATCAAGCTCAGTTTTCCGCAAAGCACTTTTGATAAAATCAACAGTGAGCTTAAAGACTATATTGAAGAACGCACTGCACCGGGTGCGGAATATGCAACCTGGACAAAAGAGGGCAATTACCAGTGCTATGAGGTTTTATACAAGACAATCACCATATATCAGCTTATAGAAAATACAAATCTGCTGTTTGACTCCATAGACGGCAGTGCGGAATACGGCGACAGCACCAACAGCAGTACAGCTCTTGCAGAGCAGCTCACCTTCAGGGAAAAGCTTAATCTGCTGTGCTATGTAGGCGAAAACGGCAAAAATCCTGAGATTAACTACAATTACACCGTTGTTGGCAATACAACATACGGTGAAGGTTCTATTTATAAGCAGGGTGAGTGGAAATCATACGGCAAATGGAAAGACGGCATCTATTCCATGTCAACTACGGACAGCAGCGTCAATATAAGCATACCTGACGGTACGCAGTATGAGATAGAGGCTCTCTATATAACACTTGAAAGCCACGGCGACGATAAATTTGTACGTACTATGGACTTTATCTACGATGCAGATACCGGCAGCAAAGGACTTGACTACGCATACAGCTACTTTAAGGCGCACGGCGCAGATGTTGAAAAGCTGAAAAGCGACCCGTACATGGTATGCAGAGTTATACATGACGGAAGCTCCAAAAAGCTCAGTGCTAAGCTTGGCAATCTGTTTGGCGGCGGCAACTATGTTTCCTACGGAGCAACAGAGGATACTCTTTCTATAATCAACACACCTAATTACACCGAGAACATAAACATATCATATATGCTCACAGGCAAAAACGCATCCGTGCCGATTGTATATACCGTTTGGGAAAAAGGCAGTGAAAGTGTGCGTTCACTTGATGCTACTGGAGATAACTATAAGGAAGAGGGTAAACAAAAGGAAAATAACCGCAACCAGATTTCAGTCAATCTGAAAAGCGGTGATTCCTCAATATCCTTTACGGGAGTTATTCCCAACGGTTTCGGCATATTCATCTATTGCCTCATTTCATTTATGATGATTGCCGCAACGGTATTCCTTATAAGTGTACACACAGCCAAATACAAGGCAATAAAAGCAAAGGCTGCTGCCGCTATGGCGGCTAAAAAGGACAACTCTGCCGGCAATAAAAAAGACCCGTCTATAACGGCTAAAAAGGAACAGTTCATATCAGCAGGAAAGAATAAGAATCAAAGTGCGATTATGCCTCGCAGAAATGACAGAAACGTTAAAAAACAGTAACTATTAAAGGCGAGAGCTTCGGCTCTCGCCAAAATTATGCAAGCAGGAGATTTGTTATGAGTACACGTGAAAACTACCAAAAAGAAATGGATAAGCTTATCGAACATCTTAACGGCAACGGTGAAGCTCCGTTGTTACTTCTGCATAGCTGTTGTGCGCCGTGCAGCAGTTACGTTATAGAATACCTTTCGCAGTATTTTAAGATATCCGTTTTTTATTACAATCCCAACATTTTTCCGGAAAGCGAATACGAATTTAGAAAGAAAGAGCAAAAGCGGCTTATTGCCGAAATGCCTACAGTGAATAAGGTTGAATTTATAGACGCTGATTATGACAGCAAATCATATTACGATGTGTGCAAGGGACACGAAAATGACCCTGAGGGCGGCGAAAGATGTGCGCTTTGCTTTAAGCTTCGTCTTGAAAAAACAGCGCAATTAGCCGCTAAAAACAAATTTGACTTTTTTGCCACTACGCTTACTGTAAGTCCGCTAAAAAATGCCGATGTTATAAACGATATCGGTGCCGGACTTGCACAAAAATACGGTACGGAATATCTTAAATCCGACTTTAAAAAGAGAAACGGCTATAAACGCACAATCGAGCTTTCAAAGGAATATAGTCTGTACCGTCAAAACTACTGCGGATGTGTGTTTTCACGTCCAAAAGAAAATTAATGCTTATACTTATACTGATTGCTAATTAAAAAGTTTAAGATATACTGACATATTGCAGAAAATTTAACTCTGTTGCGTGTTTTGCATATTTCGCTTTACTGTTTCATGTTAAGTGCAAATCCTGTTTTTAATTCAGAACAGTATATTTTTAAAAATTTAAGCCATAATAATGCTATATTTATTGCCTTTAGGCAACGGAGGTTTATTATGGATTTTAACGATAGTAAAACAAAGGCCAACCTGCTCACCGCCTATGCAGGAGAATCACAGGCAAGAAACAACTATACATTTTATGCTGAAACCGCACGTAAGGAAGGATTGCCGTATATAGCGGATATTTTTACCGAAACCGCCGAAAACGAACGCGCCCATGCACGCATTTGGTTTGATTACCTTAAAAACAATGCCGAGCAGAAAACTATAGATGACCTTGTAAAAGCCGCCGCAGGCGAAAATTACGAATGGTCTACGATGTATAAGGAGTTTGCCGATATTGCGGAACAGGAGGGCTTTACTGAAATTGCCGCAGTTATGCGCATGGTGGGCGATATTGAAAAAACACATGAGGAACGCTTCAATAACCTCAAGGTAGATTTGGAAAACAATAAAATCTATACAAAGGACAACGAAATCGTCTGGAAGTGTACAAACTGCGGTCATCTGCACACCGGTACTACTCCGCCACAGGTTTGCCCCGTTTGTAAAAAGCCGCAGACAGCATTTATTCCGTCGCAGGGATAGTACGCAAGCAACCAATATGAGGGTTATGCCGCACCTAAAACACCGTATAGCGTGCTTTACTAACCATGAAAACAAATTTAAAGCAAGTAAATCCGATGGATTTCTGCTAAAAATTCATGCTTATTTCGGTTCCGTGTCAATATCCTTGTAAAAAAGAAAGCAAAGAATACCCTCGTATCTTGCAAAATTAAAAATGCGTGACATGAGGGATGTTTGATATAACGTGAGTGCAGACTCGGCCTGCATCGTGCCTGTGCAGGCTTTTCGCTTCACTATGACAATGCTTTTATAATGCAAAAAGAGCGTCCCG
>CADBRB010000054.1 GCA_902796955.1 uncultured Ruminococcus sp. | reverse complement strand
GCTCCGCTCCCATATCACACACAAAGTTATTGTAAATATTTACTTAACTTCCTGCGGCGGAGAAGCTCCGCTCCCACTTCGCACACAGATAAACCGCAAGCTACGACTTTGTTTACTGCGACTAACTCTATATGCGAGCAATATTTTTGTTTCTATCAACAACCGATTATGCAACTTTGATGTGCGCTACGCACTGTGCGTCAAGGGGTTTATATTAAAACAGTACAATGTACTGTTGTAATAGAGGGGAAGCCCTGCACGTGAGGACTTCCCCTTAAAAATTTCAAAGGTCAGTGGATTTGACAATTCACTGACCTTTTTCGTTAAATATCCGATTTTATGTGGTCTTTAATGCGACAGCCTCTTTTTTATTATAAACAACAGTTTATCAGAACAGCTTATCGTGGATTGCCGAAACGGCCCTGTCCGCATCGTCTAAATTTATCAGGACGGAAACCTTAATCTCGCTTGTGGATATCATCTGAATATTGATATGAGCCTCATAAAGTGCTTCAAACATTGATGATGCCACACCTGCGTGGCTCTCCATACCTGCACCGACAATGGAGATTTTTGCTACCTTGTCATCATAGAGTATGTCGGACGCTCCTATTGTACTCTTGAATGATTCAAGCGTAGTAAGAGCCTCTTTGCCCTTTTCTTTGGCAACGGTAAAGGTGATGTCCTTTGTGCCGTCACGTCCGATTGATTGTAAAATAATATCTACGTTTATATTCTTTGCGGAAAGCTTTGAGAACAGCTTAAATGCAAGTCCGGGAATATCCGGCACACCTATTACGGATATTCTTGCAACATTTTCGTCCTTTGCTACACCGCTTATCAACATCTTTTCCATATTGGCAACCTCCTTGACTATCGTGCCGGGTTTATTTGTCATGCTTGACAGCACTTCAAGCTCTATGTTATATTTTTTGGCCATCTCAACAGAACGGTTATTTAAAACCTGTGCGCCGAGTGTGGCAAGCTCTAACATTTCATCATACGAAATCTCCTTGAGCTTTGTGGCTTTGGGTACCTTGCGCGGGTCTGCGGTATATACGCCCTCAACATCTGTGAATATCTGGCATAAGTCCGCCTTCATTGCGGCAGCTATTGCTACGGCACTCGTATCTGAGCCGCCCCTGCCGAGCGTTGTTACATCATCATACCTGTTTATTCCCTGAAAACCGGCTACTACTACTATATTGTTTTTATCCAGCTCTTTACGGATTCTTTCGGCATTTACCCTTTTTATTCTCGCAGACGAATACGATGACGATGTGAGAAAACCGGCTTGCCAGCCGAGAAGTGAAATTACCGGATATCCTAATTTTTCAATAGCCATGGCAAGCAGAGCTATTGAAATCTGCTCGCCCGATGCAAGCAGCATATCCATCTCTCTTTTGGAGGCATCCGGGTTTATTTCTCTTGCTTTCTCTATCAAATCATCGGTTGTATCGCCCTGTGCAGAAACTACTACTACAACACTGTTGCCGTTTTTATAAGTGTTTGTTACTATTTTTGCGACGTTCATTACTCTTTCGGCGTTGGCTACGGAGCTTCCTCCGAATTTTTGTACAACCAAACTCATATATTCATTCTCCTTCTTTAACTATAATAATACTGCTTCTGTCTTTTTTGCTCTTTAAAGTGGTTTACGTCTACAAAACAGGAAACAGTATTGCCACAAATTCAGCAGTAAATTCCGTTACTGCGTATAACATCTTTGCTGATTCATGGCTTGCGGCATTAAAAGTCCGCAATGCGCACCACCGATTCAACGGCTATGCCGTTATTCTCTATATTTTTAATGCCATTATTAAAATATGACAGTTTGTTCACCTCTGTGACGATAGCCAGCTCCGATGTTTCGGCATCCTCTTTATAAAGCCTGCGTATGGAGCCAAAATTTTGCTTGCACTGTTCAAATGCTTCCTCTGTATCGCTGCACTTCATACGGATATACAGTGCCGTTTCAGACTCCTCCGGAGGAAGTAACTCCTCACGCTCGCCGTCCTCCCAGAACAAATATTTTCTTGCCTTAAAATGCTTAATGCAATCTATTATATCCGCTACAACAGCACTGGCTGTGGGCAGTCTGCCCGCTCCCCTGCCGTAAAACATTACATCGCCGGCAGAATCGCCCCTTACCATGATTGCATTAAACACATCGTCAACACTTGAAAGCTGACAAGCCTTGCGTATAAACATCGGCGCAACAACTACATCAAGCCTTCCGTCAGGCAAACGTTTAACCTTGCCTATCAGCTTGATAACGCCGCCCCAGATAGACGCATATTCAACATCCTGCGCCTTAAGCTTTGTGATGCCCTCTGTGCTGACAAATTCAGGATATACGTGCTTACCGAATGTAAGTGATGCTAAAATGCATATCTTTCTACAGGCATCGTAGCCTTCAATATCCGCCTCAGGATTTCTTTCGGCATATCCAAGCTCCTGTGCAAGCTTAAGTGCCGTTGCGAAGTCCATTTTTTCATGTATCATTTTTGTGAGTATAAAATTAGTTGTTCCGTTTAAAATACCCGCTATTTCATCAACATCGTTTGCCGCAAGACACTGATTTATCGGACGAATTATCGGTATTCCGCCGCCGACACTTGCTTCAAACAGGAAATTCAAGTTTCTGTCACGTGCAATTTTCAACAG
>CADBRB010000053.1 GCA_902796955.1 uncultured Ruminococcus sp. | reverse complement strand
CTGCTCTTCTCCATTTAATACCCTGCGGGGTATCCTCAAGGATTATATTCATAGCCTTCAGTTCATCTCTGATTCTATCGGCAGTTGCCCAATCCTTATCTTTTCTCGCCTGAGTACGTTTTGCTATAAGCTCCTCAATCTCACGGTCAAGACTATCCTCTTTTTTTACATACAGCAAGCCCAGAACATCGGCAAGCTCATTGTACAAATCAAGAGCATACCGTGCAAGCTCCGCCGAGGGAGCCGTAGCAATGCTGATATTGGTGTTGATAAACCTTGCAAGCTCAAAGAGTACGGAAACCGCATCTGCTGTATTCAAATCATTATCAAGAGCCTCTATAAACGACGTTCTGTATTTATCAAGGCTCGCCTTTATACCGTTTTCCTCCGCCTTTTCTCCCGCTGTGGCGTTCTTTACAACAAATTCAAGGTTTTCACGGCAGGTATAAAGCCTTTCCAATGCGGCTTTGCACTGCTCTATTACCTCAGTGCTGTAATTTATCGGCGTGCGATAATGAGAAGCTATCATAAGATATCTTATCGGTTCATATCCGTATTTTTCGGCTACATCACGAACCGTAAAGAAATTGTTCAATGACTTTGACATTTTTCTGTTATCAACGTTGATATAGCCGTTATGCAGCCAGTAGTTCGCAAACGGAACACCGTTGCAGCACTCGCTCTGAGCAATCTCGTTCTCATGATGAGGGAAGATAAGATCCTGTCCGCCGCAATGGATATCTATAGTTTTGCCCAGATATCTCCTTGCCATGGCTGAGCATTCTATATGCCAGCCCGGTCTGCCTTTACCCCACGGAGATTCCCACATCGGTTCACCGGGTTTTGCAGATTTCCACAGTGCAAAATCCATTGGATTCTCCTTGATTTCACCAACAGAGATTCTCGCACCTGCCTCAAGCTCCTCCAACGGTTGATGTGATAGCTTTCCGTATTCATTAAACTTTTCCGTTCTAAAATAAACGTCGCCGTTTTCGGTAGCGTATGCGTAACCCTTTTCAACAAGAGTTGACACTATATTTATGATTTCATCTATATTCTCGGTTGCAAGCGGATGAACGGTCGCCTCTCTTACATTAAGCCCTGCGGCATCCTTTTTATATTCCGCCATATACTTGCGGGAAACCGTCAGGTAGTCCGTTCCCTCCTCGTTTGCACGTTTTATGATTTTATCGTCAATATCCGTAAAGTTCTGTACATACGTCACCTTCAGACCTCTGTATTCCATATAACGTCTTAAAACGTCAAAAACGCAAATCGGTCTTGCATTGCCAATGTGAATGTAATTGTAAACCGTAGGCCCGCAGGCATATATTTTTACTTCGCCAGGCGTTATAGTAACTAATTCTTCTGTTTTTCTTGTAAGTGTATTATATAGTTTCATAAAAAATCTCCTTTACAAATCGGTCAATTATTTATAGCAAAGCCAATCAACAAAAACAGTCGAATCAAGGCATTGTCTTTTTATTCTCTTCTTTCGCATCAGGCATTTGATTGCCGTATTTTTCTTCATTCTCACGCTTTTTAATCAGATTCATTTCCCTTTCAAGCAAAGTCACATGATATTCCAACCTGCAAAGCTCCTGAGCAACCGGGTCTGCAATGTGGATTTGGTCAAGGTTAAGCGGACGTACTCCGTTTACACGCACTATTCTTGCCGGTACACCTACGGCAGTAGCATTATCCGGCACTGTATCCAGCACTACTGCACCGGCGGCTATTCTGGCATTGTTGCCAACCTTAAACGGTCCCAGCACCTTTGCTCCTGCGCCAACAAGTACGTTGTTGCCCAGTGTAGGATGTCTTTTTCCTGTTTCTTTTCCCGTACCTCCAAGCGTAACATTCTGGTAAATCGTACAATAATCTCCTATTTCTGTTGTTTCTCCGATTACAACTCCCATACCGTGGTCAATAAAAAGCCCTTTTCCTATTTTTGCGGCGGGATGTATTTCTATACCGGTTTTCTTTCTGCTTCTCTGAGAAATAAACCTTGCCAAAAACTTTAAATTGTGTCTATACAGCCAATGTGCTTTTCTATACGAACGCAACGCCTTAAAACCTGAATAAAGAAAAAATACCTCTGCCCTGCTTCTGGCGGCAGGGTCACGTTCAATTATTGAGTCCAAATCATCCATTAAATTCTTAAACAAGCTCTCACTCCCAATAAATCAAATCTATGTAATCCTTCTTTATTCTTATATGCTGCTGCCTTCGTCTTGATTAGAAAATCAGTAAGCATAATAAACCGTATCATGTATACGCAACAATATATAGTCTAAAGCACCTGCGAGCATCTACGTAAGCGACTTCTCCGCAATATGTACTTTTCGGAGCTTTGCATCTGTATTTACAAATTACGGTGTCAATAATACTGATTCCAAAAATAAAAGCCCGAGTGAAAATCTGTAACACAACGCAAGTTTTCGGCTTCGGTCACGCTGAGTATGCTTTTCAAAAAACAAACGTCTTTCAAAAAACAATCGGAACGAACGCATAAAAACACGGTTATACAGTCAATTTTCAAACAAGCTCTTATACTAATTCTCATAAAACAGATTAACATCTGTTCCGTTAAATTTCGCATAACTTTGTTGCCGTCCTCGGAATACGTCAGTATTCCTGCGTCCTCCGCCTCGCTTAGCAAAATTTTCCGATAACACCTGTTTAAACCGTTTTAATGAT
>CADBRB010000052.1 GCA_902796955.1 uncultured Ruminococcus sp. | reverse complement strand
TTCGTGGTGGAGATAAGGGGAATCGAACCCCTGACCTCATGAATGCGAACCATGCGCTCTACCATCTGAGCTATACCCCCACGTATAGATATTCAATTGTTTGGGGTGCGTAAGCCACCCTGTCGGGCTACCAACTGAGCTATACCCCCATTACGCAACAGATAGTATATCAAAAAACAGCCTGATTGTCAATATAAAAGTGGAATTAATTTTTATATTACGATTACGCTGTTCTGCCGTTATTCTCTGTCTATTGTAGCTTATCAAAAATTTATTATTTTACTTCCGATAAAAGGGCAATAACTATTTTTGCGGAAAGCTCTGAGCATTGCTTTTTAAACTCCAGATAATCCATATGGTTGCTTTTTTCTATATTGTCTGATACTGCCCGTATAATTATAAAAGGAATATCCGCCCGGTAGCAGGTTTGCCCCACACTGCCGCCTTCCATCTCACAAATAATCGCTCCAAACTCTTCACTTAGCTCAATTCTTTTTTGTTTTTTGGTAATAAATTGATCGCCGGTTACAATTTTACCTGTATGACAGCGTATTCCTAATCTTTGGCATATGCTTTGAGCGCAGGTGATAAGCTTTTCAGAGCAATATAACTCGGTACGATTACCGTTCGGTAAATCAAGCAAGCCTTTAGGATCACCGAATGCGGTGGTATCCATATCATGCTGTATAACGCTTTCGCCTATAACTATATCGCCTATTTCGGTATCTGAGGTTATCCCTCCGCCGATGCCGCTGTTTATAATATACTCAGGGTTATATTTCATTATCATTGTTTGAGTGCATATAGCGGCGTTTACCTTGCCTATACCGCACATAACAACAACTGCGTCTACCCCATTGAGTAATCCTCTTGTAAATGCATACCCGCTCACGGTTTCGGTTTTTTTATTCTTCATTTCTTCAATGTATCCGTTTACCTCTGTGTCCATTGCACATATTATGCCTATCATTTTGACCTCCGTCTATCCGCTCTTTTTATTAGTCTGCATATCATCACATATTACCGGTAATATTCATAATTATAGCCAAAGCCGCAAGCGGTGCGGTTTCCGTTCGCAAAATACGGTTGCCTAAAGTACCTGCTCTGCCGCCGCTTTGCAGTATCAAATCTACCTCGTCCTGTTCAAAACCGCCCTCACTGCCTATATATATCGCTATGCTTCCGTTACAGTTGCTTGCTATAATACTTCCCGTATGCTCTCCGCCAAGCTCATAGTAAATAACGGAGGCTTCATAATTCTTGCATTCTTCCGCCGCCTGTGCAAAGCTCTTAACATTTTCAACAATCGGTATAATGCCTCTGCGTGATTGCATAGCGGCCTGCTTTGAGATTTTATTCCATCTCTCTGCTTTTTTTAACATAGATTTTTCATCAGGACGCGAAACACATCTTGCAGTAAGCATCGGTACTATTCTGTAAACACCAAGCTCCACAGCTTTTTGAATTATCACTTCCATTTTATCGCTTTTCGTAAGAGCTTGATATAAGGTTACTTTAACATTCGGCTCATTCTCACAGAGCTTTGATGCAATGACTTTTACCGATACGCTCTCGCCGGTTATACTTACTATTTCACACAAATGCTCTATACCGTCCTCGGTGCAAATTGTAAGCTGTTCGCCTGCCCTCATACGCAGGGATTTTGAAATATGTCTGGCGTCTTCGCCGTAAATGGTATAATTATTGTCGTTTATGCATGGAACAAACAGCCAGAGCATTTATTGTTCTCTCCTTTTATCAAGCTTTTCTTGTAGTTTTATAAGACGTAAACGGTTATAACGCTGTATGGCTATAAACGGTACATTTCCTATTATTGCAAGCATGGTAAATACCAAACCGTATTTTAGAGGAGAAATAACAAGCGGCACTATGCCGTAAAAGCAATTCATGATATGATTCCATTCTCCCCGGCAGGTTTCAAATATAAATCTATCCACATACTCCTTTGATGTGCTTGTAAAATGAGCTTTTGAAAAGCCGTCGCTTCCAACTCTTTGTGGCAGTATATCCTTCCATTTACCTATTTTCAAATATTTAGAATACAGTTTTCCTTCTAATTCCCATTTTCGTTTTTGGTATAGCCATCTATTTCTGTCAAATGTTTTTGCCGGCATATAGATACAGGCAAACAGCATCACCAAGTGCCACAGCACTCCCAGAGTAAAGTCCGCCAGTATTATATAAATTGCACTCGCATTGCGTATCATAGTTTTCCTCTCTCTATTATTATGTACTTGATCATTATCTAACATTTTACAATTAGTCCAACATCAAATTATTATACTAAATCCATTTCTAATATTCAAGCTGTAAGCTTTTGTGATGTCGTAAACTTTTTATTAACTGCACAGCAAGCTTGTGATACAGCACTCATGACGGTGTATCACTACTCTTTCTCCTGATATCAGTGCCTAAAAAAGCACCTGTGTTAATTTTTAAAAAAGCAGAGTTGTCACTCTTGCAAAGCGTCAAATGTAAAGCGCACACCAAAGCCGCCTAATTTGTAAAACAACTATCTTGCTCACAAATGCTGTCAGGCGCAGAAATTAACCTTTCTGCCATAAGCAGGTGTATGGCGTGCAAGCAGGTGTAGTTCGCCTTCGCTTTATCTTGCGTAAACTATCATCGCATAGCTAAGTCTACTTTCTAACAGAAATTTCAAGATGATTAATAATATTTTTTTGTACAAAAAAGCTCCTCTGCGGCACTAACCGCAGAGGAGCAGATTATTTATTTAACAGGTAACAGTTATTGTAGTATCAGCTTGATACCGCATATAAACTTAATATTAATAGCCCGGATGTGCAAATGCAGATACCTTAAAGCCTCTTGTATTCTTATAGCGTGTCTTTATTGCAACTGTGTTGCCGTTTGCCTGGCTTGCAGATGAAGTGTTGCCTTCAACTGTTGTGATAGCACCGGTTGATGCATTGTACGAAACAACTATACCAACATGGTTGTAAGCGCCTGAAGTGCTTGAGTTATCAAAGAACAGGATATCACCCTTAACCGGATTATATGAGCTGGACTTTAATGTACCCTTCTTGCTGAAGCCATCGGCCATCCAATAACAGGAAGCTGTCTTTGTGATGTATGAAGCAACGCCTGCCTGGCTTGCACACCATGAAACGAAAGTTGCGCACCATGCATATGAGTACGAACCACCGATAGTACCGTACCAACGTGTATACTTGTTAGGTCTGCCGGATACGCCAACCTGTGACTTTGCAACTTCTACTATTCTGTCTGCACCGCTTCCGCCGCTGGGGCTAACGCTTCCGCCGCCGCCACCGCTTTTTACGGTATACTTGTGATTAAGCAATGTCTTTGTCTGCTTGGAATCTGTAGCAACTACTTTATAATAGTTTGTACCTGCCTTTGCCGCACCAAACTTAATGTATTTGTCAACGTTCTTTATTGAATAGCTCTTAGCATTAGGTTTAACTGTCTTTGTTGAAACAGCACCGCCGTTTGAATTATATATACCAACTGTCAAGCTGGAAATATTATAGTTTGAAGAAACTGTTCCGTAGATTGAGAACGATGCACCAAGACTTAATGTTCCCGGTGTGTTATGACCTGAAATCTTCAGTGTAGAAGCACTGCTGCTTGATGAGCCGCCCGTTACGCTGTATGCATGGTTGAGCAGAGTCTTTGTCTGCTTTGCATCTGTAGCAACTATCTTGTAGTAGTTTGTGCCAGCCTTTGCCGCACCAAACTTGATGTTGGCGTCAACAGTGGCAATGTTAAAGCTTGTGCTGCCCGGTTTTACCGTCTTTGTGGAAACAGCACCGCCGTTTGAATTGTAGATACCTACAGTTACACTTGAAATTTTATAGTTAGATGTTACCTTACCCTTTATGCTGAAGCTCTTGCCTACAGCCAGTGTCGGAGGAACATTGTAACCGCTGAGTGAAAGTGTGGAAGCTGCCGAAGAGCCGCCTGAAACTTTATACTTTTGATTAACAAGCGTCTTGGTTGTCTTTGTATCTGTTGCAGTAATCTTATAGTAGTTTGTGCCTGCTCCGGCCTTACCAAAGATTATATACTTATCAACATTAGCTATAGAATAGCTTGTTGCATTAGGACTAACTGTCTTTGTTGAAACAGCACCGCCGTTTGCATTGTAAATACCTACTGTAAGGCTTGTAATCTTATAGTTGGATTTTACTGTACCCTTTATGCTGAAGCTCTTGCCTAAAGCAAGTGTTGAAGGTACATTGTATCCTGATATTGAAAGTGTGGAAGCCGCCGATGAGCCGCCGCCTACTTTATAAGCCTTGTTTAACAGAGTGGCAGTTTTCTTTGTATCTGTAGCAGAAATCTTATAGTAGTTTGTGCCTGATTTTGCAGCGCCAAACTTAATATATGCATCAATCTTGGAAAGTGAATACGACTTGGCATTCGGGCTAACCGTCTTTGCGGAAACTGCTCCGCCGTTAGCGTTGTAGATACCTACGGTTACGCTTGTAATCTTATAGTTAGAGGAAATCGTACCCTTTATTGAGTATGACTTGCCAAGTCCAAGATTCGTAGGATAATTGTAACCGCTGAGTGAGAGCGTTGATGCCGCCGTACCGCCTTGACCGGT
This sequence comes from uncultured Ruminococcus sp., assembly GCA_902796955.1. Classification (GTDB taxonomy): domain Bacteria; phylum Bacillota; class Clostridia; order Oscillospirales; family Acutalibacteraceae; genus RUG14223. Next base: position 4,631 of record CADBRB010000052.1, on the reverse strand, counting down.
AACAGTGTAAGCCTTGTTGAGAAGTGTCTTGGTCTGCTTTGCGTCTGTAGCAACTATCTTATAATAGTTTGTACCAACTTTAGCTAAGCCGAATTTAATATAAGCGTCAACATTTTTGATTGAATAGCTTGTTGCATTCGGTTTAACCGTCTTTGTGGAAACAGCTCCGCCATTTGCATTGTAAATACCTACTGTAAGGCTTGTAATCTTATAGTTGGATTTTACCGTACCCTTTATTGTATACGACTTACCAACAACCAGTGATGTCGGGAAGTTGTAATCGGCAATGCTGAGTGTTGAATTTGCACCACCAGATGAGCCGCTGCTTCCTACTGTGTATGCCTTATTTACGAGTGTAGCTGTTTTCTTTGCATCTGTAGCAACTACCTTATAGTAGTTTGTGCCGGCCTTAGCCTGACCAAACTTAATGTAATTGTCAACTGTAGAAATGCTGAAATATGTGCTGTTCGGGCTAACCGTCTTTGCGGAAACTGTTCCGCCGTTTGCATTGTATATACCAACGGTTACGCTCTTAATGGTATAGTTGGAAGAAATTGTTCCGTAAATGCTGAAGCTCTTGCCTACAGCTAAAGACGAAGGTGTATTGTAGCTGGAAATGCTGAGCGTTGAAGGTCCTGTTGCATTTCCGCCGCCTGTTGCATTTTGAAGTGCAGTACAGGTAATCGGAATATAATAAGTGCTGTACAACTGGTCAAATGTATACTTTTTATCTACATTCCATGTTGTTGCGCCTCTTGATGAGGACAAGCCGCACTGCTCAATACAGGTTACATATGAGCTGCCTACGCTTGAGATAATTCTTGTGTGGTTTACAACGCCGCTTACTCTTGCAACTATAGCATCGCCCGGCTTTAACTGAGCATAAGAGGCAAACATTGTGTTTTTGCCGTTGCCGGTAGTAATCTTCTTTGTGTTGGTTGTGCTGTTTGCGTTATATGAGCCAACCTTTTTAACGCCTGTACCGCTTTCCGGGAACATGTTGCCGGTATAGCTGAATGATATACCGTCTGTAATTTGCTTCCATGAATACATAACAGCAGATGAACAGTCATTGCCTACATAGCCGCCCGGTGTGGTTGCACCAACGTATGTGCTGCCGCTGAGCTTGCTCTTAAATGTAGCAAGATTCTGCCTGTTGTTCTGTGTATAAGGAATACCCGTGTATGTAGTACCCGCATAATATTTTCTACCGTCCTGTGCATAGTAGGTTATTGTCTTTTGCGGTGTCCATTTGATAGTAGCCATGCTGCGCATATAAGCTACAACAGTATCTCTGGAGCCTGCCGCACTGACTTTTGTGTCAACAGCAGGTGCAAAAGGCATAATGCCTACCAGCATCAAAAAGACAAGCAGAACAGAAACTATTTTTTTGCTTGTTGTACGTGTCATATCTGTTACCTCCGTTACTTTTGGTATAGTACCTTTCTATGGTTAAATTATATACTGAAGTGATTTCCAAGTCAATAATTTACATTTTTTTCAGAGGAAATTACAAAAAATCGAACTTTTGACCTTACTTTTGGCTCATTTTTTGTGCATTATTTTTTTTATGTGAAATTTATGTGAAATTAACCTGTACTTACCTGTGTTTTCGCATCTTTACCTTATTGTTTTTCTATTTAATTTTCACATGAAAGCTCGCTTGTTTTAGTGGGATTTTTAACACATTTTGATATGTAAATTTTCCCCCTTGTGTACTTTTACACATTATTTCCTTACTTTTGTGCTGTAATATCTATAAAATAAATTTGTATACTCTTACAAAAGAACTAAAAAAACTGCTCTAAAATTCTCATTTTAGAGCAGTCGGTTTTATTGGCGTTTATTTTATTTTTCAACCGTAAAGGTGATATTGCTGAAGCAATTTCTTGCTTCCTCCTGACCTGTTATGCCACCAAGCAGTACGCCGGTATTTGAGCCTTCTATCATTACTATAAAATCATATTCTTTAGCGGTACCGTTGTCAACCGTGTAGAATATAAACGAGTTGCTGTCTTTTATACCCTGTTCAAGTATTTCTATAGAGCCGCTGTTTACATTATCAACATACGAATTATACGTATCCATGTCTATAAATGTTCCCTGAAGTATATCTTTATCGTTTTGCTTAATTGTAAACGGATTCTTTCCGTCCTGTGAGTATCCGCCTGTTGTATCAAGCTGTAATTTTATCTTGTCGCCTGTTGATACATCATATGTAATCGCCGACCATGAAGTAAATTTGCAGGCTGACATAACTGTAGCAATCACAGCTACCGTAAGTATAACCGCAAGTATCCTTAATGACTTTTTCATTTTGTTTTCTCCTTATCTATTTGATTTTTATATGACACATGCTCATAGCGTTGAGTGCATTTTGATGACTTTGCACGGTAACACCTGCACAGCATGATGAGTCAACACATACCTCTGCCTCCGGCAGTGCCGCCTTAATAAGCATAGCGTTTGAGATAACGCAAATATCGGTACAAACTCCTATCAATTCAACCTCGTCAAAGCACTTTTCATGTGCAAACATGGCAAGCTCCATACTGCCGAAGCACGGTTTGTCAAATATCCTTTTACGGTAGGTATACATTTTAAGCTGCGGCACTATCTCCCACCCCAGGGTACCTTTTACGCAGTGCTTAACCGGAAGATTTTTACCCTCCTGAGTTTCCATATAATCATCAGTGTGGGTATCTCTTGTAAACACAACGGTATCTCCGCTTTTTTCGGACTGCTCGATTTTTCTTGCAATATTGGGTATGACCTTAACAGCCTCATCATTTTTTAATGCGCCTGTGGTAAAGTCGTTTTGCATATCTACAACAACAAGCAATTTCATGCTGTCACCTCTTAATCAGGATAATATATCAAACCGAATCCATCGGTTTTTTATGTCAGTATCACAGGCTTTTTAATGCTTCGTGCGCTATTTGCCTTCATATACCAAGCAGGATTGCCGCAAATCTAAAATATATCAGCAATGAGAGTGCATCAACTATCGTAGTTATGAACGGGCTTGCCATTACTGCCGGGTCAAAGCCTATTTTTTTAGCCATCATAGGCAACGAACAGCCCACCAGCTTTGCTACGAACACCGTTACCATGAGCGTAAGGCACACAGTAAGTGAAACCGAAACAGTTACCTTATCCATAAAAATAAGCTTTACAAAGTTGACTGCGGACAGCGTGGCTCCGCACATAAGCGCAACCCTTGCCTCTTTAAACACCACTTTAAATATGTCTTTAAAGTTTATTTGACCGAGCGAAAGCGCTCTGATTACCGTAACCGAAGCCTGACTTCCGCTGTTACCGCCCGTATCCATAAGCATAGGGATATACGCCGTTAAAATAACATAAGTTGAAAGTGCCTGCTCAAAGTGAGTTATTATCATGCCTGTAACAGTTGCCGATACCATAAGTAAAAGCAGCCACGGTATTCTGTTTTTCCACAGCGTTATAACAGATGTTTTTATATATGGCTTTTCCGACGGTGTAATAGCCGCCATTTTTTCAATATCCTCGGTGGCTTCCTGCTCAATAACGTCAATAGCGTCGTCAACGGTAACTATACCTACAAGCCTGCCCTCTCCGTCTGTCACGGGTATGGCGCTCAGGTCATATTTTGCAAACATCTGCGCCACAGCCTCCTGGTCGAGGTGTGTAGATACGGAAATTACATTACCGTCCATTATATCACGTACAAGCGTGTCAAGCTTTGACATAATGAGCGTTCTAAGCGAAACAAAGCCTATTAAATGATTGCCCTCATCTACCACATAGCAGGTATTGACGGTTTCCTTGTCTATTCCCATATCACGTATGTGTTCTATGGCTTTCTCTGCGGTTATGTCCGGGTCCAGCGACATATACTCAACCGTCATTATACTTCCCGCAGTATCCTCCGGATAGCGCAAAAGCTCATTTATTTTACGGCGCATCTCCGGCTCGGCATGACGTAAAATCCTTGTAACTACGTTTGAAGGCATCTCCTCTACTATATCAACGGCATCGCCTACATACAGCTCGCTCAATACGTCCTCAAGCTCGTTATCACTGAATCCGTGTATTAAAATTTCCTGCAGCTCAGTATCCATTTCAACAAATGTTTCCGCCGCCGCCTTTTTAGAGAGCAGCCTGAAAAGCAAAAGCAAGTGCTGTTGAGGTATCTGAGCAAAAACCTCTGCAATATCCGCAGGGTTCATTGTTGACAAAATATCCCTTAGGGAATTGTACTTTTTTTCCTCTTTTAATGAGCTTAATATATCCTTTATAAGCTGAATATTATTACTCATCTCATTTCCTCCGTTCTCGATTTTTTACGGTATTTCACGTACCGTATAAACCGGACAGAAGCAAGGTACAAAGCCGATTAGCAAACAAAACAGGATGCAACGGCAATATTCTGTTTTATTCTTCGCCCGCCTGCACCACTACTACTGCCAGCATCCATTTTTGTTCACCCCCGTATGATTTTTGTTTATTCTGCCTGCATAAAGCCGCTTCCGACTTTGATTTCGCATCTTACCAAAAAGGATTGCTACAGGCAAAACCAATTCTTATTTATTATACTTATTTATTCGTTTGTTGTCAACAAAGAGAATAAAAAAAGATGATATTATATA
>CADBRB010000051.1 GCA_902796955.1 uncultured Ruminococcus sp. | reverse complement strand
TGTATGTAAGACGCGGCATAAGGCTTGCTCCGCTTATTGAAGGCGGTGCGCAGGAAAGAGGCAAACGTGCCGGAACTGAAAACGTCGCAGGAGTTGTCGGATTATGTAAAGCTTTAGAGCTTGCATGCCAAAATTTAGAGGCTCGCAATGCAAAGCTTATCAGTATGCGTGACAGATTAATTGACGGGTTGCTTAAAATTGAACGCTCAAGAATAAACGGTGACAGAGAGAAGAGATTGCCCGGAAATATAAATATGTGCTTTGAAGGAATCGAGGGTGAATCGTTGTTGCTTTTGATGGATTTGAACGGTGTTTGCACATCATCCGGTTCTGCCTGTACATCAGGTTCACTTGATCCGAGTCACGTTTTGCTGGCTATAGGCCTGCCGCATGAAATTGCACATGGCTCAATGAGATTGACGTTCAGCGATGAAAATACTGATGAAGATGTTGACTATATACTTGAAATTGTACCTCAAATAGTGGACAGGCTACGTGCAATGTCGCCGCTTTGGGAAAAAATAATTTCAGATAATAGATAAGAAAGGAAGGTAAAGCTATGGCATACAGCGAGAAGGTAATGGATCATTTCGCAAATCCGAGAAATGTAGGAGAAATTCCGGACGCAGACGGGATTGGCGAGGTTGGCAATTCAAAATGCGGCGATATAATGAAAATGTATTTAAAGATAAATGACGGCATAATCACAGACGTAAAGTTTAAGACTTTCGGCTGCGGTGCGGCAATAGCTACAAGTTCTATGGCTACAGAGCTTATAAAAGGAAAAAGCATAGATAATGCGCTGAAGCTGACCAACAAGGCTGTTATGGAAGCTTTGGACGGCTTGCCGCCGGTAAAGGTGCATTGTTCTGTTTTGGCGGAGCAGGCAATTAAAGCGGCGCTTAGCGATTATTATACACGCATTGGCATAGACCCTGTGCCTATCGTCGGCGAGATTAAACACGATGATGACGCGCATGAGGCTTGCGGAATTTGAATACGGTATTTAAGATATATTTTGAAGTTTAACATTAGTATATTGTAAAAAATAGAGGTAATGACCGACAACGGTCATTACCTCTTTTGTGATTTATCAGGTTATATCATCTAAGTCATCGAATGAATCAATATCGTTTTTCTTTACCAAATCCATTATACTGCCGTCTGCGGTTTTATCGCCTTCTCTGACAACATAATAGGTAACATCATAATCAAGTACAATTTCCTCTGTACTGTCATCTTGTATGGTCGTGAATCTTCCTTTTATTTCATCACCGTTGCCAAGATAGAGAACTCCATCTCCGTAAGCATATCCGTTTTTAAACGCACCTGTGTATCTGTGGTCTGTATAAAGTATAGTGCCAAGTCCGTTAGGCTTATTATTTATGGTTTGACCTGAGTAAATACCTCCGGCTATATTAAGCTCTATAACGTACTCAATGCCTTTCCTATACTTCTCATAATCAGTATCCTTTAGCTGCTCATAGTATTTAAGCGGCTCAAGCTCTTTAAGACTGATTTTCATACTCTTAAATGGCTTGTTATCCTTGAATATACCCTCAAACGTCTTTTCGCCGTATATATTGAAGCTACATCCCATTCCTTCACGAATGCCGTCTTTAACATTTCCTTCGTATGCAAGGTAATCACCGTCATTGGCATATTCCCGCATATATGTACAGGAATTATTCACAAACAGCGATTCTCTTATCACTTTACCGTCATGAATTTCATTAATTCTGCCGTTCAGCATACCGTCCTTAAAGCGACCGACGTATACAGGTACACCGTCCTCATATAAAACTCCGGCACCGTCGTACAGATTATCCTTCCACTTGCCCATGTACTGTGATTTTCCGTCTTTATAGCTCATTCCGAAGCCGTTTCTCTTGTCGCTTGAGAAGCCTCCGATATATACGCAAACATTGTCTACATATTCTCTGCCTATGCCATGCTTTGTGCCTTGCTCAAAGTCGCCCTCATATATTTTAGTACCTACATTGTAGAGAACGCCCTTGCCGTGATAGCAATCGTTTTTCCATTCGCCCTCATATACAAGTACACCGCTGCTGTCATATCCGGAAAGCATACCAACCGGCGCACCGTCCAAAAATCTGCCTTCGTACCAACTGCCGTTTTTGATATATTTTCTGCCCAGACCGTTGTACTTATTTTTACTCCATTCACCACGGTAGATTTGGTTGCCTTCGCTGTCGGTTTCAATAGCCGCACCGCACACCTTACCGTCAATAAAGCTGCCTTCTACTATATTTCCGTTTTCAAGAGTAAGTCTTCCTCGTCCGTGATACTTATCGTTAAGCCATTCACCGGTATACTCCACAAGACCGTTTTCACCGTATTGAATACCTGTTCCGTGGCGTTTTCCGTTTTCCCAATAACCTATATATTCAAGATTTCCGTCACTGTCAAAGCGAGTACCGTAATTTGTTGGTGAGTCATTCTCCCAACGGCTGATAAAAATACTGCCATCGCTTACATTGTATGATATGCCCGCACCGTTGCGTGCGCCGTTTTCCCATTTGCCGGCAAACAAAAGATTGCCGTTATGGTCAAATCTTGCGCCCATTCCTATCGGGCAATCATCCTCCCAACGTCCGATATAAACGGACTCATCGCTTGGTCTGAAGGCTATTCCCATACCGTTACGGCGGTTTTGCACCCAGTTGCCGACATAGCAAATCTTTCCCGTTTTATAATAATAAACTCCGAATCCGTCACGTTTGTCTTCCGCATATCTGCCCTCATAGGCAGTTCTTCCCTTCTGCATTGCCGTTCT
>CADBRB010000050.1 GCA_902796955.1 uncultured Ruminococcus sp. | reverse complement strand
TCGGTGCTGTTAATAATGAATACTATTTACTCGCTGCTTGTATCTGTACCGTGCCTGATAGTATATGCCGGCTACACAAAAATAACCCTCGGCTTTTTATTGATTTACTTTTTATCATGGCTGCTTATTGTTCTTATGTCGGTTACTCTCACCTGTCTTTTCGGCTTGATAATCGGCTTTATAATGTCAAAGGTACGCCGCAAATATCTTGCCGGCACTATTGCTACCGGCATGATTTTTGTATTGATTTACTTTTTGGGTAAGTATGTTCAAAAATTCGGCGGCAACATATTATCCAAGGTAACGGGTGTGGGCGATATAGTAAAAAAGGTAATTCCGCCGATTTACTATTTCGGGCAGGTCTGCTATAATCGTAGCGTATCTTCGCTGTTCCGCCTTATGCTGTGGAGCCTGATACCGTTTTTAGCTGTTTTCCTTGTGCTTTCTGCGATGTATTTCAAGATTCTTACAACCAACAAGGGCGTCAAGAAATCGGCATATAAGGGCAGATATGCCTTTTACGGCACACCTCGGCTTGCACTTATAAAAAAAGAACTGAAACGTATATTTACGGTTACGGTTTATCTTATGAACTGCACCGTAGGAATGCTAATGCACTTGGTAGTTATAATCGCACTCATCATAAATTCGAGCGCAGTAATGAAGTTTCTGCTTTCAATACAGTTTATAAAGAATTTTTTCCCGATAATAATAGTTTTCTATCTTTGCCTGTCCACCACGTCCGCCTGCACCACATCGTGCAGTGTTTCAATAGAGGGCGACCACTTCTGGATAATCAAATCCATGCCGGCGGGAGCAGGTTCGGTCATATTTGCAAAAATTGCCGCAAATCTTGTAATCACTCTGCCTACAATGTTGGTTGTGCAAACGATGATTTGCCAAAACTACAGCTTTAAGCGCAATGAGATAATATACATTTATGCCATACCAATCCTATCGCAGATTTGTATAGCCATGATAGGTATATTTATGAATCTTTTACTGCCAAAGCTAATTTGGAACAATCCGACCATGCCTGTAAAGCAGTCTGCATCTGTAAGTCTTACAATGCTTTTGTCGTTTGCGATTAACGTTTTGCCGATAGTGGTGTATTTCTTCGTACTTAAGGAAAAACTGAACGCAGGATTATTGCTCGCATTTACACTGGTATATTTCCTTGTAGCATTTTTCTTTTTGCTGTGTTTGCTTTTAGCAATCGGCAGAAGAAGGTACAATAACCTTTCCTGTTAAGCTGATTAACTGCAATAGTCCTCAAGTACACGGATAAGCTCTTTGTTGTCCGCAACACGTATACCGCCGGCTAAAACTCTCTGGTCTGATTGCGGCAATAATGCTACGTCAAGGTCGGTTATCCTGAACGGCTTATTTTCGCCAAACTCAAATACGGCGAGCTTACCGTTATATTCTCTGACAATATACTTATACTCCTGCTTTACCGCCGAAACGGCGCTGTTTGGCAGGGGTGTTTGTTTTGACTTTGAAATCTCCCTCAGGCTTGCAGATATCGTAACCGAGGCGATTACCGAAAAAAGTGTTATAAAGCTTAAAATTTTAATTTTTTTGTCTTTCATAGCCAACATTTCTCCTTTATTTTGAGTTAAAATGTATGTAAAAGTTTAATAAACGGCGGTTTATATTAATGTTTTTGCCGTTTTTGAGATAATTATTCAAGAAAGTTACAAAAAAGCATTTAAATTCTTAGAAATCTGTGCTATACTATAAGGTACGTAGAATACAAGGAGGTTGATTACATGATAAAAACCGATATTAACAGATACGGTAACCGTAAAAAGTATTCGGGAGAAACTTCGGTAAAAAGCGTTATTTTGCGCATAGTTTCCGATTTCTTTAAATTTTTGTGGAAGATTTTTTCAACAGCCTTTATGGTTTGTTTTGTTTCAGGAATTATAGTCGGCATCTCTATGGTAATATACATCGTCGGTGTGGCGAGGGAGCCTATAGGCATAGATTTGCGAGCATCCAAGCTGGATTTGACAAGCTTTATCTACATTTACGATAAAGACGGCAATCCGCAGGAGTATCAAAAGGTTTACGATACCGAAAACAGAGTTTGGGTAGCGTATAATGAGATACCTAAGGCTATGAAGGACGCTATGATTGCCATTGAGGATAAGCGATTCAGAGAACATAACGGTGTTGACTGGGTACGTACAGCCAGTGCGATTTTCAGCCTTGCCACCGGCGGCGACAGCTACGGAGGTTCTACGCTTACTCAGCAGCTAATCAAGAATATTACAGAGGATAACGAGGTGAGCCTTACCAGAAAGCTCAGAGAGATTTTCCGTGCGCTCAACCTCGAAAAGGAATATACCAAGGACGAAATATTAGAGGCATACCTGAATGTTGTAAACTTCGGCAGCGGATGCCGTGGAGTACAGTCGGCGGCAAACCTTTATTTCGGCAAGGATATTCAGGAATGCTCTATTGCTCAGTGTGCGGCAATAGCCGGTATTACTCAAAACCCGGCGGCATACACCCCGCTCATTTACCCTGAGGATAACAAGCTAAGACGTGATGTTGTTATTAAGCAGATGTACGAGCAGGGAAAAATATCACAAAAGGAATACAACGAAGCCATTGAAGAATCAAATAACATGACCTTTGTCGGATATAATTATTACGATGACGACGACGAGGACGACGATGAGGACGTTGTACAGAACTGGTACATGGATGCTCTGTACGAAGATGTCCTCAAGGATTTGCAGGAAAAGCTCACTATAGGTGAGGCGGCGGCTGAGAGAAAATTCTACACAGAGGGCTTGAAAATATATTGCGCTATGGACGAGCGTGCGCAGAATATCGCCGAAAAGGCCGCCCTCGAGCTTGAAACGCCGTATGATCCAAAGCTTGAGGTAGGCTATTGTATGGTAGGACTTGACGGAAGAGTTATAGCTACCGTAGGCAGCCGAAACCCGCGTGACGGCATAAGGCTTTTCGATAGAGCCAACAGTGCTGTATTACAGCCGGGTTCATCTATTAAGCCCATAGGAACTTATGCATATG
>CADBRB010000049.1 GCA_902796955.1 uncultured Ruminococcus sp. | reverse complement strand
TATAATATTAAGGAAAGATCTAAGAAAAATGAGCAGTAATATTTTATTAAGTGACAGACCAACCGTTGCCCAGCTCGAACGTGAGCTAAAAAGGGTTACAAGTAAGAGAGGAATAAAAAAGACAATAAAGATTATTATTTATATTTTTTTAGCAGCAGTTGCAGTATTGATGATAGCTTTATCGTTTGTGATGCCTGTTTTAAAGGTATATGGAGATTCTATGGAGCCGAATACTTCAGACGGAGATATTGTGATGTGCATTAAAAGCAGCAGCTTTGAGCAAGGCGATATAATTGCATTTAATCATGACGGTAAGGTGCTTATACGCAGAATAATAGGAAAAGCCGGTGATGAAGTAGATGTACATGATGATGGAAGCGTATTTGTAAACGGCGTGCTTTTGGACGAGCCTTATATAAAAAATAAGGATGCAGGTATAAGCGATATAGATTTTCCTTATACAGTGCCTAAAGAAAGCTATTTTGTTATGGGAGATAACAGAAAAACTGCGGTTGATTCACGCTGTAAGGAAATAGGTACAATAAAGCCGGAGGATATAATCGGTAAGCTTACTGTTTGTATTTGGCCTGTAAATTCTGTAAAAGTCAGGTTTGGATTTAAATAAGTGACTTGCCTTTATAGTACAATCTTAAAAATTTTAGAGAGAGAGGGTAAAATTTTGAAAAAAGCTATTGGATTTTTAATGATTATATTTATGTTGTTTGCTGTGAATTTTACTGCATCGGCTGAAACTGCACGTATTATAACCGTTGAAAACAGCGTAAAGGACGAAGTGTACAAGGTATATAAGATTTTTAACGCCACATATTCGGGTGATATTTCCCCGGCGGATAATCAAAGAACCGAAGAGGAAGAGAACGCACACGAACCGGATAATTCACATGAGCATAATGCTTATGCCTACACTATTGATAATTCGGCAGGCACAAACGGAGCGGCATGGTGGAATGTAATAACTAATGACTCTCACAAGGTAGTGGTAACGTCAAATAAGGACTTTTATGCCAACGGCTTGCATTTTTTTATAACGGGTGCAGAAAACGTTTGGAGCGTTGAGCAGGTAGATACCGAAAAAGTCGTCACCGTAAACGGACAGGACAAAACCGTTGCCGCTTTTGACGCCGCAAAATTTGCCGCTCTTCTGTATGATCATATACCGAGTAATGTGAAAAACGCACCTGATGCAACGGGTACAGGCAACGGCAAAACAGGAGAAGAGGCATTGAAAATCGGTGTGCCGAACGACGGATATTATTTTGTTACAACAACGTTAGGCTCTCTTTGCTCAATCAATACAACAGAGCCTAATGCGATAATAGTAGAAAAAAACTCGGTGCCGTCCGTTGAAAAGAGCGTTTCCGAGGACGGCGTAAACTTCGGAAAAGAAGCCGATGCGAATATAGGCGGCACGATTTATTTTAAAATAGACATAACCGATGGAGTGGGAACAGATGCACAGATTGTACTGCATGACGTTATGTCGGCAGGCTTGACTTTGGACAGAAAAACAGACCCGAACGACAGCACGATTGATACAACATTTGAGGTTGAAGCGGACGGAACGCCTGTGCCTCAGAAGGACCCGTCTACCAACAAGGTAAATTATACATTAAGATATATCGGCGATGCACACATGGCAGACGAGGATTGTACATTTGAGATAGTGTTCTCCGATACTTTTGTTAAATCGGTGGAGGACGGAAAGGTAATAACGGTAAAGTATACCGCAACCTTAAATAAGGATGCTCCGATATTCAGCTCCGAATCTGAGGAAAGCAGGCTATATAGCGTCAATGCGGCTAAAATAGATTATTCAAATCAGGTTTCGCCCGAAACAAGTGTAAAGATATATACATACGATATGGATATAATTAAGACAAATATGGAAGATGATGTGCTTGAAAACGCAAAATTCAGGCTTATAAAGAACGATACGGATATAAAGTTTATAAAGGTGGCTGAGGGCGAGTACCGTGCTATTACCGAAGCCGAGGACACAGAGGAAAATGCAGATAAAATTTCAACCGAGGTAACAACTGCGGCAAACGGCAAGGTTAAAATTACGGGTCTTGGCTCCGGCGTTTACGAGCTTGCGGAAACACAGGCCCCCGAAGGATATAATATGCTCACGGACAGGGTCACAGTAGTTATGGGCTCTTACTCGGATAATACCGAAGAGGAGGGCGTAATCACCGAGTATAAGCAGGGTCATATTTACACAAGCGAAGATAAAACAGTGCAGTTTAAACCGACGTTAAATGATACACTGACGCTGGACGATACCGTAAAGATAGAGAACAGAAAGGGTAAAGAGCTGCCCAGTACAGGCGGAATAGGTACGGTATTGCTATATATGATAGGTACTACGCTTGTTGCATCCGCCGTTATACTGTTGATAATGAGAAAGCGCCATAGCGGTGAAGATTGATTTTTTATTGGATTTTAAGATGGACACAGAGGTATAACCGGTAATTCACGGCGGTGCAAGTACACGAGGAATACTGTATGAAAAAGAGATTGTCAAATTTTATAATAGTACTGATGCTTATCGTTGGAATATCACTTATTTTGTATCCGAGCTTTAGCAATTATTGGAATTCATTAAGACAGTCGAGAGTGATAACAGATTATTTGCAGGCGGTAAACAAGATAGATGCGATCAGCTATGATAATATTTTGCGTCGTGCAAAGGAGTACAACGAAAAGCTGTATGAAAATGGGAATACACTGGTGCTGAACGATGACCAGCGTGCCGAGTATGAAAAACAGCTCGATATATTGGGTAATGGCATGATGGGGTATATTGAAATACCGAAAATACAGTGCTTTTTGCCGATATATCACGGCTCTACAGATGCCGTACTTCAAGTTGCGATAGGTCATTTAGAGGGTAGCTCTTTGCCGATTGGCGGTGAAAGCACCCACTCAGTTCTTTCGGGGCATAGAGGGTTGCCATCATCGGTTTTGTTTACAGACCTTGATAAAATGAAAACAGGCGACACTTTTACATTGCAGATGCTTGGCGAAACCCTGGTGTATGAGGTTGACAGGATAGCTACGGTACTGCCGCATGAGATACAATCGCTTGCTATTGAAGAAGGCGAGGATTACTGCACACTTATGACCTGCACGCCGTACGGCATTAATACACATAGATTGCTTGTACGTGGGCGTAGGGTGGAACTGCCGGATAGTAAGGAAACTAAGATTCATATTGTAGGTGATGCATTGCGTATATCACCTTATATTAGTGCGACAGTTGTCGCAACTCCAATTTTAACGGTAATTTTTTTATTGATTATAGTAAAAGCAAGCAGAAAACGTAAAAAAACAGCAAACAACCGTAAATAAGGATGTGAGGATATTGTCAAAACTCAAAAATCATTTTATTAAAATGTTTATTACAACAGTAGCACTTGCTATTACATTTAGTATAATTTGTGTAAATGTATACGCTTTAATACCTGATATGTCACGCAAGGGTTCTGTGGAATTATCGCTGTTCTATGAAGGTGAAGCGGTTGCCGGAGGCGGCTTAAAGTGCTATCGCTTTGCGAAAATCGAGGAGTACGATGCAGGCGGCTATATAGACTATAAATACGGCTGGGTAAGCGAGCTTGCGGATTGCGGACTTTCCCTTACAAATATGAATAAGGAATCATTTGCAAAAAAATTACAAAAAATAATCGAGGATGGAGATTATACGGCACATTCTCAAACAATAGACGATGAAGGCAAAGCAAAATTTGAGGAGCTGGAAACAGGGCTTTACCTGTTCTATCAAACGGAACCGGCAGAGGGCTTTGAGTGTGTAAATCCGTTTTGTGTTTCTTTGCCGATGCTTGAGGACGGTGAGTATATTTATGATATAGACGCTTCGCCTAAGCCTCGTCCGTTACAGAGGGAAGTTCCATCACAACCCGAATCCGAACCCGAATCGGAACCCGAACCTGAATCCGAGCCTGAATCGGAGCCTGAATCCGAGCCTGAGTCAACACCGGAGGACAACACATCGTCAAGTGAAGAATCACAGCCGGACAGTAGCGATAATCATAATACCGATGACGGCAATAAGGAGGAATTACCTCAAACAGGTCAGTTAAAGTGGCCTGTAGCTGTTTTTGGCGCAATAGGATTACTGCTTGTAGTAACGGGGCTGGTACTGAGATTGACAAGTGACGGCGACATGGCTGATGAGAGGAAACCGCAATGAAAAGAGCATTAGGAAATATCTGTATAATTATTGGCGTAATATTTTTGCTTGGTGCGGCAGGACTTTTGGTACATAATATGAATGAGGATGCAAGTGCCGCAGATGCGGCGCACAATGTTATGACAGTGCTTGCCGAAGAAATAGAAAAGAGAGAGCATGAATCCGCTGATTTACCTAAAACCGAGAGCGAGGTAATAGAAAGAAGGAAAGAAGAGCAGGAGGAACAGTCCTTGACAATAGACGGCAATGTGTATATGGGATATTTGGACATACCCTCCCTTAATATAACTTTGCCGATAATGAATAACTGGAGCTATGACGGATTAAGAATTGCTCCGTGCAGATATTCGGGTACTTTACGCGACGGCAATCTTGTGATTTGCGCACATAATTATACAAGTCATTTCGGCAGGCTTGACGAGCTTAAAACCGGCGATGAGATTTTTATAATAGATATAAACGGAAAGGCAGAGAAGTATACGGTTGCAGATTCACAGGAGCTTGAGCCTGCAAGAATTGAAGATATGACAAGCTCCGATTTTGAGCTTACGCTGTTTACCTGCACATACACGGGAATGACAAGGTACGCTGTAAGATGCGTTAATACTAATTATCATTAAATTATCATTAAAACGGTTTAAACAGGTGCTATCGGAAAATTTTGCTAAGCGAGGCGGAGGACGCAGGAATACTGACGTATTCCGAGGACGACAACAAAGTTATGCGGAATTTAACGAAACAGATGTTAATCTGTTTTA
>CADBRB010000048.1 GCA_902796955.1 uncultured Ruminococcus sp. | reverse complement strand
CTATATGAAACAACTTTACTCTTTTTGCTGCGACAAACTTCATATGCGAGCAAGGTAATTGCTACTTTTAATAACCGATTACGCAACATTGGTGTGCGCTTCGCTCGTTTGTTTTCGCGGAAAGCGCACAGGCAAGCCATTTATTAAATATAGCTTACCTGCTTTTTATACTTTATTGATTCATTCATACCTCTATATCATTAAATATTTTTGCGCATTCTGACCAATTTGTCGACAGTCTGAGAAAAATTCCTCGGTTGTGCCGGAGCACAACCGAGGAATTTTTGTAATAGTCTTTAATAATATTGCAACGTTATATCTGATTCAGCATAGCCGGTAAAGCCGATAAACCGACCGAAGGAGGTTTATCATTACAAAATCAGCAAATATTTGAATAGCGGCCATTTTATCGGCTTTGACTATGCAAAAGGAGAATCTTGCATATAGCGTGAGTTATTTAATTTATATCTTAACCTTTACAGAAAGCTTTGTAGCTTCCTTATACGGCTTAAACAGCATATAAATAATACATACAAGTATAAGAATTGCAAAGAACAATCCTACAACGTTTATATTGCCCGTAAATACAGAGCCTATTTGATAAATCATCAGCGAGCAGGCATATGCAAACAAGCACTGATAGCCGATTGCAAACCATGTCCATTTTGCACTGTTCATTTCTCTCTTGATTGCGCCTATAGCCGCAAAGCACGGAGCGCAAAGCAGATTGAATACAAGGAATGAATAGCCTGCAAGCTTTGTCATGGCTACAAAGTCGAGAACTCCAAATACGCCTACAACCTCTTCCTTGGCAACAAGACCCATTATTGTAGCAATTGTAGCTCTGATATTGCCAAAGCCGAGCGGTGAGAAAATCCAGCAAATAGCATTTGCGATTATACCGAGGATGCTGTTTTCAAGCTCCATATCCGAGTCGAACATAAATGTTCCGTCAACAACACCGAATACCGAGCCTGCCCATACGAATATTGACGCAAGCAGGATTATTGTACCGGCCTTCTTTATAAACGACCAGCCTCTCTCCCACATTGAGCGCAACACATTACCGACTGTCGGCCAGTGATAAGCAGGAAGCTCCATAACAAACGGAGCAGGATCGCCCGCAAACATCTTGGTCTTTTTAAGCATAATACCGGAAATTATTATTGCCGCAACGCCTACAAAATAAGCGGAAGGTGCAACCCACCATTCGCCGCCGAATAAAGCGGCCGCTATCAAAGCAATTATCGGGAGCTTGGCTCCGCACGGAATAAACGTGGTAGTCATAATCGTCATACGCCTGTCACGCTCGTTTTCAATCGTTCTTGACGCCATTATACCGGGCACGCCGCAACCTGTACCGATAAGCATAGGTATAAAGGATTTGCCGGAAAGACCGAATTTACGGAAAATTCTATCCATAACAAACGCTATACGTGCCATATATCCGCAAGCCTCAAGGAATGCGAGCAGAATAAACAGGACAAACATCTGAGGAACAAATCCCAAAACTGCTCCTACGCCCGCAACTATACCGTCAAGTATAAGTCCGTTGAGCCATTCGGGAGTGTTAGCCGCCTCAAGACCGCTTTCAATCAGTGCCGGTATACTCGGAATCCATATACCGTAATCCGCAGTGTCCGGAACACCTTCGGCGTCATCGCCTAAAGCCGCATCATATATTTCTGAAACATCGTATCCCGCTTCAGCAAGTGAGTCGCCATATGTACCGTAAGCCTCGTCAAAGTCGTCAAAGCTCTCGTCCTTTATTGCGTCCAGAATATCCTGTGCGCCTATTACATCAGCCTTTGCCGCCGCTTCAACAGTGCCGACAAATTCATCCGTCCAAACATTTTCCTTTGCATAATCGGTTATCGCATCGTCATAGTCAGAAGAACCTATACCGAACAAATGCCAGCCGTCGCCAAACGCACTGTCGTTTACCCAATCTGTTGCGGCTGTACCTACGGTTGAGATTGCCAGATAGTATACCAAGAACATAACCAAGGCAAATATCGGCAGAGCCGCCCATCTGTTTGTTACCACTCTGTCAATCTTATCTGACGTAGAGAGCTTACCGGCGCTTCTTTTCTTATAACACGCCTTTACCACCGTACCGATATATATGTATCTTTCATTGGTAATAATGCTTTCCGCATCATCGTCAAGCTCTTTTTCGGCGGCAACTATATCTTCCTCTATATGCGAGAGGATTTTTTCGTCAAGCTTTAACTTTTCAAGCACCTTGTCGTCACGTTCAAAAATCTTTATTGCATACCAGCGCTGCTGTTCAAGAGGCATATCATGCACAGCCGCCTCTTCTATATGCGCAATAGCATGCTCAACCGGGCCGGAGAATGTATGCATCGGCACTGTTTTTGTACCCTGAGCCGCCTTTATAGCCTCCTCTGCCGCCTCGGATATACCGGTTCCTTTAAGTGCCGATATTGCCACAACCTTACATCCGAGCTGTCTTGAAAGCTCATCCATGTCTATCTTGTCGCCATTCTTATTTACAACGTCCATCATGTTTACAGCGGCAACAACAGGTATGCCAAGCTCTGTAAGCTGAGTGGTAAGATAGAGGTTTCTCTCAAGATT
>CADBRB010000047.1 GCA_902796955.1 uncultured Ruminococcus sp. | reverse complement strand
TTCTGCTATAGAGTTGTACTTTTCTGCCTTCTTTGTACCATCTCTGTTATAAGACCACCATCTGAAGCCTATGCCTGATTTATCGTCCTCATCAATATACGCCTTGTAAACGTCATCGCTGAGGTATTCGGGCATCTTATCATAGAATACGGGGTTATACAGTGAACCCTGCGTAGATGCCTGAACTCCGCCGCTAAGCTCGTTGTATCTGTTCTTTACCATTACCTTCTGGTACATTTCGTCGCCTGGACGATAGCTCTTCTTTTGAGCTTTGCTTTCGTTGTATTCTGCGCTTGCTTCGTCGAGGGTATTGAATACCTGAGTATGCAGAGTGATAAGTGCGTTATCTCTCCAAACCTCTGTGGTTGTACTTGTAATGGTGTTCATGATAACAGACTTGTTGTACGGCTGAATCGTGCCGTCGTCTGCCTCTGTGTATTCAAAATGGTTATGATACATAGACTCGTGCAGGCATACATATGCCCAATATGTATCATTCATTGAACCGTCGGCCGCTCTGTTGTCCTCATATCTTGCACAGCCGTTAAATACGAGCTTGTTGCCTTCATCGGATGAAAGCAGGCTGTACTTTGTCTTTGAGGAGCTTGCGGAGTAGTTTGCTCCCGTATATGGAGCATCCGTATTGTAAGGCTGTACATTATAGTATGTCCACCTTACCTGAACTACCTTTCTAAAGAAGCTCTCATCAAGCGTTGCGGTAAGCAACGGGTCTGTTCCGCCGTCCTCATCAAGGTATTTGCCGTTTTCAAACGTACCGCCGTATACCCACTTGTTGGTGTCTTCAACTACGCCGCTGTGTACGGTGCAGCTGCTGTTTGCAAAGTTTGTGGGAAGCCACGGCTGAACATATGTAGGACCGTAGCTGCTTAAAGCGTTCTCTTCAAGCAGATATTCAACCTTTACCTTTGAAACAAGCGGAGTTGTTCCGTCCGCCGCCTTGCCGGAGGTATAATACGGCATAAATCTTTCAAGCAGGGTAAAGCCGCGCTTGCCGTTGCTGTCCATGAACGATATGGTTTCCGTCAATGTATCTAACAGATGTCCTGTTTCGTTCCATATATTAGTAACGGTGAGGTATGCTCCCTGTTCGTCATATTTCTTTGTGTTATCCGCAAATGTGTACGTTACAGTCGGTGGTGTTGCCTGCTGGTGCAGTATGCTGTTTGTTCCCTGAACGATAAGACACCTGTATGTATCTTCGTCCACAGTATATTTTGTACCGTTGGGGAATGTTGACGGTACAGTGTAATCTGTATCGTAGCCGCTGTCATTTTCATGCACAGCTGTTGCCGGATGACCGCCGTTATTACCGATATACTGTTCATAGCCATGCTTAGGCTTAGATACCATGTAGCTCTCAGCCAGACTGTTTTGTTTTACATTAGTATAGCTTTGTCCGCTTGCCTCAGGTATAAGCTGTGTTCTTACCTTGAATACAATGCTCTCACCGGGGCATATCTGGTCATAGGTGCGTCCGTCATAGGATTTCGTCAAATCCGGTGTTGAATCGTCATTGGCTTTTCCGTCACCGATAGTTATCTTCAGGAACTTATAATTTGTATCCTCGTAATTCTCACCGTTCTTCTTTACAAGGTATTCCGTACCCTTTACCGCATTTATCTTTGCGGAATCGTTGACGTTTGTTCCCATTTCTCCGGTTACTCCGTTTCTTGAAACATACTTGAGTACCGGGTCTGTTACGTTGCTTTCGCCCACGGGAACTGAGCTTGCAATCTCCCATTCGACAATCCTCTGTCCTGCATTAGCCTCAAAGTAAACATCGGTATGCTCTAAAGGTATTGCTGCATCATTGGGGACTGATACTGTGATATAGTAATCAACGTAATCATAGTTAAGTAAATGGTTCGGGCTTACATAGGTTGCAACATTGTTGCTTATGGTGGCGTTATCTCTGTCAGAGGTATCTCTATCCATACCTAAGTATTTAAGTCCCGATGTGATGTATCTCTGCATTGTAAACACTGCGGTAGATACATAGTTGCGTATAAAGTGTGAATCATTTACCGCCACGCCTCTGCCGGTATTTTTAGATGTGCTTGAATGGTTACCGGTTTCAAAGTTTTTATACTCTGTGGTGTTGGCGTTGGGGTCTATAGATGTAAATATGGTTTGCAGATATAAGTATTTCTGCTCAACCGGATAGCTGTTGAAGCCTTTACCGAATGTTGGTATAGACGTTTCATCATATACATCATTCATAAAGTTTTCTTCTGTTCTGTCAACATAATATCCGTCATACCAATAGGTATAGCCCGCATTTTTGTTATATGTAAGGTATTCGCCGTTGCCAAGTGTGCTTTCGGCATTGAGTCTGTCGGGAGTAAGTGCGGCAAACTTTATTCTGAATACGCTTGTGTAGGCTCTTACATACTGCTTTGATGTTTGATTCGGATATGTCTTTATACCAAGTAAATTGCTTGCATATTCAGACGGTAGAGTTTGATGCTTCTGCATATACTCTCTTATAAATTTTTCAACATCAAATTCGTAAAATTCGGTTGTTTCATTAAGTCCGCCGTTTGCCGTACCCGTCTTTTTAGCGGTAAGGTAAACGGTATATGTGCCGTCAAGGTTACCGTCAGGTCTGTTAGCACTTATGGACTGAACAGCATCGTTTCCGCTGTCATGTACAAGCACTATCGGCACGGTAACACCGTTTATGGTAAGATCAAAGTTGCTGATATTAAACCAGTTTCCGTCTATCATCGACGCATCTATATAAATCTTTCTCAATCTGAAGTCATCGTATAGAGTTGAATAAGACGTGAAGTGCAGTGTGTTTGTTGTAGATACAGTATCTATTGAAGCGGGGCGCTTCTTTCTGTCTGAGTTTATAATAGCCTGATCTACAAACTGGTTGCGTATTCTTGCACCATAGGTAAATATGGTGACCGTATTATTGTCTATTGTATTTGCAGTATTGCTTACGTAAGACGGGTTCTTGATATATTCGGTTGCCGCCGTGCCGCTGGTGAATCCTGTATTTGTATCGCCTGCGCCAACTGTTGCGCCCTTGTAATCAAGATAATATCCGCCCATAAAGGAGATGAGGTAGCCCATCATTCTGGCGCTGTCATTGTACTGACCGTTTGAGGAAGTACTCATCGGATTAGACTGATTATAGTTTGTGTAAGACTTTATCTGAATGTGGTTTGTTCCCCATGAATCGTCATCGTATCTCTTTATGGAGTACGGTCTGCCGTATATCTGCATATCTATATTGCCGGAAGTTATTCTATCCTTGGCATCCAGCTTAGAGTTGATATATACAAAATCGCACGTGTTTCTGAATCCGCCTACAGTGTCCAGATAATTAAGTGTAATTTCCTTAGTCTGGTTTACACTGCCGGGTATATCCTTTAAGTAAACCTTAAAGCCTGTCAGGAAGGTATACTGGTTAAGAACAAATGTACCGTCTACCAGTGTTGCCGTTGCTGTTGCAGGTGTTACAGGCTCGTCATTTTCCGGTTCAGACGATACCTCTGATGAGTCCGCATCAGCCGGTGTTGCGTCTGACGATGTAGCCGGCGGCTCTGATGAAACCACACCCTCTTCGCCTATATCCGGCAGCTCTTCCTCCTCCGGAATAGAGCTGGACATATCAAATCCGATATAGTGCTGATTATGTTCTACATCTTTTGTGCTTATATCGCTCTTTTGTACTGTCTTGCTGGTTGTGGCAAGTGTGTGTCCGCTGAAATCCACATTACTGAAGGTAAGCTCAACTCTGTCTAAATATTCATATATAGAGTCTTTTATACCTATGCCTTCCGTCAAATAACCCTTAAAGTCATATTCTCCGTCGGGTCTGATAGGGGGCAGGTTCTCTGTTATAGTAATCTTATCGGTATAGCTGTATCTGTTTACCCAGTCGTATCTGTCACAGCGTGCATTGTTATACTCCGCAGCCTGCCCCATAAGGCGGGTAAGATAGGTGGAGTTGTACTCGGCATTGTAAGGAACGCCGTAGCCGTGCGAGTCACAAACGTGGTCAAGCAGCATTCTGTCTGACAAAGGTATGCTGTTCATGTAGCTGGATCTGTAATATGATACGTCAAAGTTGTTGTAGGTAGAGCCTGTGTAGCCCGGCTTTGCTCTTTCCATATCATACAAATCACCGAACTCAACCTCGTCGTTGTACTCTCTGGTTATGTATCCCTGTACGCCCTTTTTGATGTCATCATTGTCGTTGAGGATATATACATATACCTTACTTACCTGATGTCCTGCTGTGTAGAGGTCATCATATTGATAATAGTAATTGTTATATCCGCTGTTACCATCTCTGTAGCAATGGTGACCCCATGAGTGATAGTGGTTTGAAAGCCTGTAATACGTATAGTAGTTAGCAAAGCTCCATCTGCTTCTGCCGCCGTTAGCGTCAACGTAATTTCTTCTGATATTTATATCGTTGTCCTCGTTCTGTGCGCATGCGCTTGGGCTGGCGTCCTGAACTCTAACTTTGCTTCTGCCGTCTGTAAAGTTGCCGATTGTTATCTTTGATGTTGCTTTGCATACCGCAGAGCCTGTCTTGATATATCTGCCGGCAATTTCAAACGATGCCTGTGTAGATGAATTTGACTGATCAAACCATACGCCGTAGTCCGGGTCTTTTGCATGACCTGCGGCGTCGCTTTGCAGCTTGTTGATATCTATTACTATTACAACATTGGCAACCTTTTTAAGGTTTGTAAGCTGTGTGCTTGTACCGAGGTTGTTATCAGGTGAATAATAACCGGGCGCTCTGTAATAGTAATCCAATGTGTCGGAGGATATATTTGCAATGTCATCTATAAGCAGGTTGAGCCTTGCAAATTTTTGTCCGCCAACTTCTTCCAATGTATTGGCTATAGCCGAAACATCCGTACCCGAAATGGTAAAGTTACTGCCGTCAGTGTAGTTTATCTTAACACTTTGTATGTACGGCATAGTTCTCGGATCTATCTTCATATAGTAAGAATCGAAGTATTCGGTAGGAAGTGTCATAGTCATTTCAACGGTTGCCGCCGTATTATATGAACACGTACCTACATATCTCATATTCTCCTGTTCCTGCCTGCTGTAGCCTACAAATTTATTATTTGAGTTATTTACGCTTGCTTTTTCCTTATCCAAACCGCTCAATGGCAGATTTGTGCCGGCATTCAGATATTGCCTGAAATCAACGCCAAACGAGCCCATAGACTTATAGCCTATTTCAAGCTCTGCGTTGTCGGAGTCAACATCCTGCGGGCCGTGTTCTGTAAATGCCTCCGAGAAGAACCTGTTTGTATATGTTCCCTCCGGTATGGCTATACCCTGCCTAATGTGTTCTACCGCTGTAGCGGCTATTGTCCACTTTCCGCCAGCGTCTACAGGGTTGCCGTCATAGTAGAAGGCAACTACTTCGGTATCAAAGTACATTTTTGAGATATAGGCCTGTGAGTAGTCCTTTTTGCTTGTGCTGTAGCTTGTACCGTAGTTTCCATCGCTTCCTAATATTCTTCTTAATCTGTCATAATAGAAGTTGGTGTAAGCGTAGAATCCGTCCAATGTGTTCATCGGAGAATCGTCATAACCGTCAAAAATTACTTTTCTTACGGTACTGTTGCTCTGTTCTTCCGATGACATGAGGTATATGTTTTCGCCGTCTATTGTTATGTTGGCAAGCGCATATATACCCTCTGCCGACGGGTTGTCTTCGTTTTTGAGTATTTCTCTGAGAGCTGTTTCGGTAAGAACCAAATCTCCGCTTGAGAGATCTATGGTCTTTATCGGTGTGTTCGGGTCACTGGAAATTACAGCACCCGACATATTGTACTGATATACCTCAAAGCCCGTAATATCGCTTGACTTTTTGCTGTCGCCCGACATTATCGGCTTGAGCCATACACATATTTTGTTTTGATAGTTCTTATCATATCCTGTTAAGAATATACCGTCCCTTATCTTTTGATTTTCGGAAATATCTGTATCGTATTCCTCAAACATCTCGATAAGTTCTCTTTTTATGGTCACTTTTGTAATATGGAATCCTGTATCAAATTCGGAGTTGAAATCAAGATTCTGAGTAGTGCTGTCATAATTAGTTCTCTTGTCGCTTCTTCCGAACGGAATATCTATATCTATTCTTGCATCGTCAAGTATGGCAAATGTATTGTTTGTAAACTCCGCCGTAAAGGTGAAATCTCTGTCATACGGAACACCCTTTATGGTGTAGTTACCGTCATAGTTATTACTGTTGCTTGCCGATGTTTCAATCTTGTCGCAATAATTGATGTGTGTATATACGCCAAGAGAAGATTCAGAAATGAAGAAGTATGCGCTTGCGCTTGAGCCTCTGTTTTTAAGGTAAACATAACTCGGCTTTGCGTTTATTGTACCGTACAGTGTACCTGCGGTATCGCCGTTTGTGTATCTGTCGCATTCGCCGTATACCTTAACGTTTAAGGGGCGCTTTGTTGTTGTATTAGATGCTTTTACAAGTCTTTCATACTCATGGAATGTAAAGCGCATCATCTTAAGACATTCAAATTTTGCGCTCGGATTTGCCGCAGCTACCAAATCCCTGAGCTGCTCGATAGTTATAACGATTTTTCCGTCCTCTATATAAGAAGCAAAATCGCTGTTTTCAAGCGTAACGCTCGGTACCGGATTTGATGTGTTGTAGTCATAGTCATAGAACATTATCGAGAGAAGCTTACCCGATGTGCTGTCGTAATCTATAACTACCTTATCTGTAAGGAAGCCCTTTATAACCGGTGTGTTATCGGAAAATCTGCTTCCTACTTTTCGTACGCTGTCCAATGTTATATCGACAGTTAATGCGGGCTGATCCTCATAATCCGGCGCACCTGCGCTTGTAATCTCTTCTGCGCCTATCTTGGATATGGAGTCGTTCGTCATGGTAAACTCGTACCACTCGTTTTCCTCCGTTCCGGCAGGATTTCTCGTACCGTCCGGCTTATCTCTGTCAATATAGATTTGATATTGCTCTCTCGGTCTGTTGGGCAGACCTGTTATTGAACTTTGTTTAAGATTGCTGACAATGGGCGACTCTCTGTTTACGTTTGCGCCAACTTTAAGGTTGGTCTCCTGTATCGTTACGCTTGCATTGTTAGAGCTGCTGAGTACGTTTGTTTCAGAGCCAACCATATATATTCTTGCGTTTGTACTGTGACTTCCGTACCAGTCGGTTATGCCGTACAGATTGACAACAGGTGCATCCAATCCGTACTGACCACCTATGAAGTTACTGTAATAAATACGCACATGGCGCAGTGTTTTTCCTCCTGTTGCGGCAGCAAAGTTGTTTAAATCTATAAGA
>CADBRB010000046.1 GCA_902796955.1 uncultured Ruminococcus sp. | reverse complement strand
GCGGTAAAAGTTGTGCATTACACACAAAATCTTATTTACTAACTTTTTTATAGCAAAGCACAATATTGTGTGTTTCATCGGTAAAATAGCCATGTATACTGCTCGGCGTACTAAGGCATTTATATCCCATAAATTGTCTTTCGTCCACAACATAACTGCTTTCTCCGTCTGCCTTGCCTCTCTTTACTTCTGCGGCAAGCAGCTCGCCGTCTGTAGTAATATAGACTATGAAAGCCTTGCCGGTATATTCAACCTCACCGTCGATTATATAGCATTCACCCTTGGCGCTCAGACCCTTTGAATACTGCTCCGGCTCCTGATGTCCCCAGCCGTCTGTAAATATAACGTTGGCAGTACCCTTGCAGTTTGAAAGCTCATATTTCCACCAATGGCCGCCCTCGTATGTCATTTTGTTGCCGCACCAGTGGTCCGTTATCTCATATACAAAGCCAAAGCCGTTGTCCTGATATCCGTAAAACCATACGGTATCCCAGTCGTTGCTGTTATAAAAATGCACGGTAAGCTTATCAGGCACATTGCATTGATAATAATACACAATCTGCTTTTCCTCGTTTGTAAACTCTCCTGCGCTGTCACGCGGAATTTTATTGACATCAAGCATATAATCATTTACAGAAACAGCCTCGGTATAATACTTTCTTCCCGCTCTATCCCTGAGTACCACAGGCTCGGCTATGCTCTTATTTGTAACGGAATCCAGATGATGCACAACAACCGTGCCGAACGTACCGTTATATTTCCTGTAAAAGTAATTGACCTCCTGCGTCTGGGTACTAAACTTCATGCTTGTAAATGAAGGCTCGACTATCATGTCATATTCGGCAAGTAATGCCTTGTCTGCACCGATAAGGCACTCTCTGCCCACTCTGCCTCTTACTCTTCTCTGCGTTATTACCTGGTTTGTGTCGATGTCTATATGATTTATTACTATCTCACCGAACATCGGGTTAATCTCTGCGGCTTCAAAGCTCTTTTTATCTATCATTACAAGTGCGCTGTGCGGCTGAAGTGTAACCGTATCGCCGCTGAATGTACCAAGACTTTCAAGCCCGGCGGATTTTTCATTCACTATGATATGCCAGCTATCCGGCAGTTTTCTGCCCTTAAGCTTTATATTTGTACAGCAATCCGCCGAATTAAACATTATTGCCGCAGTTTTCCAGTCGCATTCCACGCTATCGGTATTTCTAAGCAGATAGCCTATCGCCTTGCCGCTGGGCTCGGTAAAAAACTTTATCTCCTCAGCCGTCTTAACGGTATTGTCACGCATCGGTGAAAAATACCGTCTTATCTTGATAAGCCCGGCATAATAATCAGACAAATCCTTGAATTTTTCAAGCCTTGACCAATCCAGCCTGTTTATTTTTGCAGACGCATTATAGCTGTTGTGGTTGCCGTTTTTAGTTCTGGCAAACTCCTCGCCTGCCTGAAAGAACGATATACCCTGAGAGGTAAGCACTATAGCGGCTGCAAGCTTGTTCATGGCTACCAGCTTTTCATTCCTTGCATTGTAATCTCCGTTGCCCAGAACCGAATACACAAGCTTATCCCAAAGCGTATAATTATCGTGAGCACTTACGTAAGTTACAGTCTGGCTGGGCGCCTTAGACCAATTATTATGATACTTTTCAAGCGTATGCGCTGTTACGGCGGCACAAAGGTCGTTAGCCGTACCTCCGCCCTGAACGAATCCCCAGTAAGAGGCGTTAAATGTGTCGCCCTTGATAATATCTCTTGATTTATCGTCAAATGCGGCTATGCGTTCATCAAGCATCTTCATATTATACTGCATGGCAACGGGTACTTTACAGCAGGAAGCACCTCCCTGCCACGGCTCGCCGTACATAAGTATACGCTTACCGTTTTCAAGCTTATCAAGCTCGGCTCTTATCAGGTTCATCGTTTCCACATCATGTACGCCCATAAGGTCGAATCTAAATCCGTCTATGTGGTACTCGTTCGCCCAGTACAGCACACTGTCTATCATAAATTTACGGAACATCAAATGCTCGCTTGCGGTTTCATTGCCACAGCCGGAAGCATTGGAAAAACGACCGTCATCAGTTTTTCTATAGTAATAGTCCGGCACGGTCATATTAAATGTGGAATCAACCGTCTTATACGTATGATTATACACAACGTCCATAATCACGCCAATGCCTCGCTCGTGAAGGGCCATAACCATTTCCTTAAACTCACGTATTCTTACGTTTCCGTCATACGGATTTGTGGAATATGTACCCTCAGGCACATTGTAATTCTGCGGGTCATATCCCCAGTTAAACGCATCATCCGCATGCTTTGCCTCATCAACCGTAATATAGTCAAATGCAGGGAGGATATGCACATAGTTTACCCCAAGTGACGAAAGATAGTCTATACATGTGGGAGTTTTCCCTTTACCGCCTACAGTTGTACCCGTTTGTGTAAATGCAAGGAATTTTCCTCTGTATTTTTCCGGAATACCGCTGCTTTTATCATATGAAAAATCCTTAATGTGTACCTCCCATATGATTGCGTTCGTAGCCTTTAAGGCAAGCACGTGCTTATCGTTTTCCCAGCCGTTAGGGTTGGTGGCTTTTAAATCCACTACCATACCTCTAAGCCCGTTTACACCTGTTGCCTTGGCATATATATCAACCGTTTCGTTTGTTTTTTCTCCTATTGTAACAAGATACGTATAGTATACACCTGCCAAATCACCGGGTATAACAGTATACCACACGCCGTTTTCATCGTTATATCTCATCTCGGTTGTCGAGATTATTTTATCTCCCGGTTCTTCGGTGCTTCCTCTGGTGTATAAACGTATACACACTTTTTCCGCCGACGGCGACCATACTTTAAATGTAGTCCTGATAGGAGTATAAGTTGCACCCAAATCATCGCCCGTATATGCAAGCTCATCCATTTGAGCAGGCGTAAGCATTCGACGAACAGGCTTTGTATCATTTTCAAACATATCAATACCCATGCGATACAATAAAAGAGATAACGCATAGCTCTTTGTTCAATGTATCTTGCCTTTCTGAAATGTTTTTCAAAATAGCGCCATTTTATGCAGTGACGCAAAATATATTATACCATTTTAATCCATATATTTTAATTCTGGTACGGAATTATATATTGTTTTTTTAT
>CADBRB010000045.1 GCA_902796955.1 uncultured Ruminococcus sp. | reverse complement strand
GCAGAGAGGGAATTGTGTATATGAAAAAAAGACCGGCATATGTTACCGAAAAATCGTTTGAAGATTATGAACTTGCGTATTTAGAGCTTTTTGAAGGCGCTGTTGATGTGGATTTTTAATAGCAACAGCTTACACAGGAGAGGGATATGAGCAGAAGTGTTATGGCACATATTGTAGGTGCGTATCTTTGAATAAATAGAATGTCCGTAAAAAGCGCAGTACGTGATTTGAACGGCAATACAGATAAAACCCGTGTAAAAATACCTGCAAAAATCAAAAATAAATATGACGTCCATGAAAAATTATACGGGAATGTGCAGGTGTTTGAGTTGCCGCCGCAGAGTAACGACAAGCCTGTATTTATGTATTTTCACGGAGGTGCGTACTGTCATCCGATAACTGTACATCACTGGAATTTTCTTTTGGATATTTCAAAGAGAACAGGCTGTGGGTTCAGTATGCCCAACTACCCTAAGATACCGCAGTTTACCCACAAAGAGTCATATATCGCCGTTATGAGCTATTACAAGGATTTTATGGAACAGCACGATAACAGCAGAGTTATAATCGGCGGTGACAGCGCAGGTGGAGCAATAGCACTTTCCGTTATGCAGCAGGCAAGAGAAAAGGGACTGCCGCTTCCGCAAAAAAGTGTGCTGATTTCTCCGTATACCGATATAACCGGCGGCGTTAAGGATATGAACAAGCATGATGTAATGGTTGAATATGATGCGGCGATGATTTTCGGCAGTGCATGGGCTAATGGCACGGATTTACAAAATCCTGTAGTTTCACCTTATTACGGAGATATGAAAGATTTGCCGCCTACGGGTATTTGGCTCGGAACATGGGAGGTTTTGCATGATGAGATAGTTGCCACATACAAAAAGATGCGGCAAAGCGGTGTTGATGTGCATTTATACGAAAAGAAAGAGCTTATGCACATCTATCCTCTTTGTCCGATAAAAGAGGCTCAGAAGGCAAGAGCAGAGATTGCAGAGTTTATAATTGAATAGCTCTTAATGAGGATATATATTGTTTTTTTATTAAACACTTGCTATCTGTTAAGAATTGGTATAAAATAATAGAATAGTTTAGTAAGGATTCAGGGGATTTGATTATGGAAAATAGACTAAAAGCTTCGCTTGAGAGTAAGAATGTACGTGCTTCCAATTTTGAATTATTGAGAATTTTTGCGATGTTTATAATTGTGGCGCATCATTTTTCATCACATAGCGGGTTTAAATTTGCAACCGATGCCATAACGGTCAACAGGCTTTGGGTACAGTTTATTCAGCTGGGAGGAAAAGTAGGCGTAAATATTTTTGTTCTTATTTCCGGCTACTTTTTAATTAAAGCAGAAAGAATCAAAACAAATAAAATAGTAAAGCTATGGGGACAGATTTTCTTTTACTCAATAGTATTTTTTACTGTATTTACAGCAGCAGGTATTAGAGAATTCTCATGGGACAAATTAAAATTGAGCGTCTTGCCGATAATATTCAGCCGGTGGTGGTTTGCAAGCACCTATTTTGTTTTCTACCTTTTTGTTCCGTTTTTAAACAAATTCTTGAAATCTCTCGGCAAAAATGAGTATGTGCGCTTTTTAATTCTGATGTTCGTTTGCTGGTGTATTGTGCCAACGCTTACAAAAAATTCTTTTCAAGGCAATAAACTGCTGTGGTTTGTCTTTATTTACTCTTTCGCAGGATACTTGAGATTATTTGATTATAAATTTCAAAAAGATTTAAAGCATTATGTACTGATTAATTTCCTGCTTGTAGTGCTGACTTTTGCCGTTGTAATTGTTTTAGACGTTTTGGGCACGAAGATTCCTCTATTTGCATCAAATGCAACTTTCCTTTATGATTATAACAGGTTGCCTGTTGTCCTTATAGCACTATTTACATTTATTATTTTTTCTAAATTAGATATAGGAAGTAAAAGATTCATCAATGTGCTTTCGTCAGCCATGTTCGGAGTTTATCTTATACACGATCATCCCTATGTCAGACCCTTTTTGTGGAAAACAGTTTTTAAAAACCGAACTTATGCAAAGAGTAATATGTTGATACCGCATTCCTTGTTTGCAATAGTCACTGTGTTTGTAGGATGTACACTTATTGAGCTTATAAGAATTTATGCGATTGAAAAGAGATGTACAAAGGTTACAAACAAGCTTGCAAATCTTATTGACAACATAAAAGAACGGGTTTGCTCGGCAAAGCTGTTTAACAGATAGTTTTTATGATTCTAAACCGTGCCTTGTAATACAGGCACGGTTTTTGTGTATGCATACATATAACCATTTTTAATAAATTTATTTACAAAAAACTGATTGTATGCTACTATAAAATAAAGACCTGTTGCGACAGCAGTGTTTTATGTAAAATCAAAGAGGAGGTTTTGAAAATGTCAATCATTAGAGATAAGCAATACTATTTGATTAACACAAGGCAATTTAAAGAGATGAAAAAGTTTTACGAAAAGCTTGGCTACTCCGATAAACAGGTGAAAAAGCTGTGTGCCGAGTGTTTTGGCGCTGAAATAAGGGTATCGGATAGTGAGCGTTATTCTGAAAACTGGACGTTCATGCGCAGAATAGAATATAAGCCAAGACCGTTTGAACGCATGAATAAGGCGGCAGCCGGAGGACGAGGTGCTGTGATGAGCGGTAACTTTGAGCTTGAGGACGGCGAGTGCGGCATTGAACCTCTGGAAATGTGCGGTATGCCTATGCCGATGATGTCGGCAATGCCTATGGCGGCTGCAATGTCAATGGGAGCGGCACCGGCAGGAATGATGGGTATGGCAGGAATACCTGCTTCTGCTGAGCCTGCCGAGTTCAATACTGCCGAAACCCACGTTGCGCCTGAAAACGAAGCACACAGCCCGCTTGATAATCCCCAGCTGATTTTCTCAGCTAATGTCAATACTGC
This sequence comes from uncultured Ruminococcus sp., assembly GCA_902796955.1. GTDB lineage: Bacteria > Bacillota > Clostridia > Oscillospirales > Acutalibacteraceae > RUG14223. The sequence goes on along the minus strand of CADBRB010000045.1, from coordinate 1,496 downwards.
GTCGTGGTCGTACTTACGCAACATGATAAGCAGGAAAGATAGAATAGATAAAAGCTTTGTTCGTATTGAGGAGATTATTAATTCCTATCCGTACAAGCTTAAAAAGCCGAAAGACGGCGAGCTGTTCTCGATAAGCGCAGAAAAAGCCAAATGCCCCTGGAATGACGAAGCGGAGCTTATGTTTGTCGGTTTTAAGGGCAAAAAAGCAGATAAGAAAGTAAGGCATAATCTTTCCTTGCTGGTTGATGTATCAGGCAGTATGGAAGATGAGTGGATACTTGTGCAGATGTCAATAGCGGCGATAGTAAGCAAGCTCAAAAAAGGCGATTACATCTCCATTATTGCTTACAGCGACAATACCGTAACCGTAGAGAAGCAGCTTGATTGCGGCGATCTCGACAAATGCGTCAAGGCGATACTTTCAATAGACGGTATCGGCGGCTGTACAAACGGCAGCGAGGGTCTTAACAACGCTTATGAATACCTAAAAGATAACTTCGGCGAGGACGCAAACAACCGTGTATTCATATTCACAGACGGTGATTTCAACTTCGGTATTACAAATGAGGGCGGACTTAAAGATTTTATCTATGAGAAGAGAAAAACGGGAATTTATCTTTCTATAGTTGGTTACGGTCAGAATAACTTTAAAGATAATAAAATGGAAGCTCTTGCTCAAAACGGCAACGGCAACTACACATTTGTGGCAAATCCTAATGATATTCTTGATAATCTCTGGGAAAAACTGTCATCAAATCTTGTTACTGTTGCTAAGGACGTTAAAATATCAGTGGAGCTTAACCCCGAATATGTCAGCAAATACAGGCTTATAGGCTATGACGCACGTATACTTACACAAAAGGAATTTCATGATACCGAAAAGGCAACCGACGGTATAGGCTCCGAGCATAATGTTGTTGCGCTTATTGAGCTTAAACCGGGTGAGGCAAAGCAGGTATATTCTACACGTTATGTGAGTACGAAGGCATATGAGAATAAGGACGAGTTTGCATTTGTAGAGGTGCATTATAAGTCGCCTGATGACGAAAACTTAGTAATGACAAAAGCGATAACCGTTGATGAGATAAATTCTGCCGAGCCGAAAAATATACATCTCGCCGCTATGCTTGCCGGCTTTGGCTTGCTTGTTAAGGATTCTGACTACAAGGAAGATATGAATATAGATAAGCTTGCAGATATGCTCAAGCGTTTTGAAGATGATAAGGAAATAGACACTGAAGAGAAGTACAGTCATTTTGATATTATAAGAAGGTATATCCATAAATAGCTTTTTATTTGAAATGGTATTAGAGATAATATGTCATAAATATAATGAGAGGGCTGTTGCAATTAGTTTGCAACAGCCCTCTTTGATGTTAGTTATTATTTTTTAAGTAATCTTTTAATTCTCTCAACCGCTTCAACGGTGTTTTCTCTGTTACCGAAAGCGGTAAGGCGGAAGAAGCCTTCGCCGTTTTTACCAAAGCCCGCACCCG
>CADBRB010000044.1 GCA_902796955.1 uncultured Ruminococcus sp. | reverse complement strand
ATTTATTAATGTTTGACAGTTTGATTTTTGTTGTGTGGAAAAATTACAAATTAACAGCGAATTTTTTAATTTGTAAATTATAACCAAAATTTCAGTTCAAAAACAGTGCAATACCAACAAACTATATTTAGTCTATATTTTTTATCAGTTTTATCTGATTTGTACCAAAGGCTAAAAACCTTTTTGCTATCAAATTTCAATTTCTGAGCTTTTTACACGATTTTTAGACATATTTATATATATTTATTTTAACTTCATTAATTTTACAATTACAAACGATACATTTTATTTTAATCTTGAAGTTTATTAAATATACCGCTTTTATGTAAAACCTGAATTACTTCTGCGGTATAATTTTTAAGTCAGATTATAAAACTGCAATCTTGCTGTTGCATTAAAATTATAGATTATCAGATTTGTAATTTTGCAGACATTTTAAAAGCCCCGGCTTAGTGCGGGGCTTTACTTTTTATCTCAAATCTTAATTCCAAATTCTCTTATTTTGGGAAGCAGTCCAATTCTCGGCTTATCGGGGTCAGGCAACTGCGGAAAATCATATGCCGGATAGTCGTTACCCTCAATGATTGCCGGCCCGTTTGGCGTAAGGCATATATCCCAGCCAACGTATCTGAACTCCGGTATTACCATAGCCGCCTTTAACGCCATTTCCTTTACTTCGTCCATAAACGGCAGCTTGTAGCCAACAAATTTTACGCCTGTTTCAGGGTGTGCTTCATAGTTTATGAGTGCTGAGGTGTGACCTTGACCTGTAATTTCTCCCTTATCCAAATCAAAATGGCAAGCCAGTCCTCCACTTTCAAGATTATCGACAAAGTGCTTATTGTTGCCCATTTTAAACACAGCATAAAGGATATTTGCCTTTCCGTTGTTTACAAGTGTTACAACTCTAAGGCAGTTAAGCGAATACGGATATATTTTTGCTGCCTGAGGATGCTGTTCTATTACCTCCTCAATAACACCGAAGTTTTTCTCTTTGCTTGTTATATATTCATACAGCTTTTCTGTGCTTTCAAAGTCGCTGACGTTGATTTTTTCTATACCTTTTCCGCTCTCTCCGATATACGGCTTAGCAAAAAAGCTCTCTTTTCCGTCCACAAACTTTTTAAAGCGTTCAAAGTCTATCTCGGCTATATCAAGTATCTCTCTACCCATAAACTCTGCGAATTTTTTATCAAAAAGATTCTTTTCGTCAAAGATATGCGCATATTTTTCGTCGTTGAGCATGGTTACAAGCTTCTTGTTCTTCATACGTGTAAGGTATGTTTTTCGCTCCTTAGCCTTCATGTTGTAAAACTCAAAGATTATATAATCATTGTACCCCGCACCGTATTTTACCGTACAACCCAGCATATCAAAGAACAATCTTACTTTGTTTTTTCCGGTTTTATCGTGTATGCGGTCTATCATACCGAACATTTTTTTAAAGCTTGCGCCGCCAAGCACACGTTTAATATATCCAAGCTTCATTTTTTATCCCCATTTCACTGTAGATTTGTATACAAAAACACATAAGTACCTACTTCACAAAAGCCTTTTAATCTTTATTTTTTAGCTATATATAAGTCTGGCAATTCGAAATATTACCCTTTACTTAGGCGGATTTATTAATCATAACATAGGCGAGCCTTACAGCCCGCCTAAGCACCCTATTAAAGAGAATCCTTTATAGCATTCTTAATGATGTTAAGTCCTTTAAGCAAATCCTCATCGCTTATTACAAGCGTAGGCATCAGCTTGATTACGCTGTTCTTTCTGCCTGCACTCTCAATGATAAGCTTATTTTCAAAGCACTTCTTTTGCATTTTTGAGCAAAAATCGGCTTCAAGCTTTCCAAAATCTATGCCCCAAATGAGCCCTATGCCTCTGTATTCGATTTTATCACTCAGCGGCATAATTTCATTCTTCATAAAGTTTTCAACGATTTGAGCCTTACGCAGAACCTCTTTTTCAACATTATTGGCAAGCATATAATCCAATGCGGCTTTTGCGGCAACAAATGCTATCTGATTACCTCTGAAAGTTCCGTTATGCTCACCCGGAAGCCATATGTCAAGCTCCGGTTTAAACAAAGCTATTGAAAGAGGGAAGCCCATTCCGCCAATGGATTTGGACATTACAAACATATCAGGCTGTATTCCGGCACGCTCAAATGACATAAACGTACCCGTTCTTGCACAGCCTACCTGAATATCGTCAATTATAAGAAGTATATCGTTATCCTTGCAGAATTTGCTCACCGCCTGCAAATACTCATTTGAAAAGACCTGTATTCCACCCTCTGCCTGGACAGTTTCTATCACCAGAGCGGCAGGCTTTTCAACTCCCGAATGGTCGTCGTCAAGCAGCATTTGCATATAGCTAATCGTGTCAAATCCGTCAATCATATACGGTGCGGGTATATGTGTAACATCGGTAAATCTTATTCCTGCGCCATCTCTTGACTCTTTATCTGTTGTAAGGGCCAGTGCGCCGAGCGTCATACCGTGAAACGCTCCCATAAGCGCCCATATATTGTTTCTCTTTTTGACCTTTCTTGCAAGCTTTAACACAGCTTCAACAGCATTTGTGCCGGTAGGGCCGGGGAACATTATTTTATATTCCATTCCCCTCGGCTCAAGCACCTTTTTTTCAAAACACTCTATAAACTCACGCTTGGCAACTGTATACATATCCAATGCGTGTATAACGCCGTCATTCATCAAATAATCTATAACCTTTTCCTTTATTTCGGGGTTATTGTGTCCGTAGTTTACTGCACCTGCACCACAAAAAAAGTCAAGATATTTTTCGCCGTTTTCATCGTAAAAATACGAACCCTTTGCCTGCTTAAACACAGTAGGAAACTTTCTGCAATAAGACCGCACTTCAGATTCATATTTTTCAAAAACTGTTGTGTCCATTATATTTCTCCTTTTATAAAAAGCATTTAATAGTCCTAATTTTAGTAAGTTTACACTTATACCAATATCCAACACATCAAAAAGATAATCTTTGCAAGATTTCACCTTACAGAGCAAACTCTGCTTTTACCTAAGATTAGTATTAGTTAAACCGTTAAATTTTATCTCAAACTATTTTGGAGCATTACTTTGCCCATAAGCAAGCTATATTTTACTACTTATCATAAGCTAAGTCAATGAAAATAAAAGAATTGTAACCACTTATCAAAAATAGCATTAAAAGCCGCTGTAAGTTTGCTGAAAAGCCATTAT
>CADBRB010000043.1 GCA_902796955.1 uncultured Ruminococcus sp. | reverse complement strand
CAGATAGACTTTAGGTGCTAAAATCAAGTCAATGCTGGAATAACAGCTTTGCCGATGATGGTGTTTGCCGAGTTGATTAAAAATAAACAGCCCGCCGTTTGGCGGGCTGTTTTTATTATAAACTCATGCAAACTTTTTGAGAAGCAGGATAAGAAGTAAGATGACGCCGATTACCATAAATATCGTCATCATGCGCTGGTCGCTATTAAGGTCACTGCGCCTTCTCTTTTTCTTTTTCTTACCGTCTGATTCGTCATCGTCATATATTTTTTCTGTTTTCAGTTCGTCTTGATCATAGGGGAGATATCCGTACTTCTTAACAAAGTCTGTAATGGATAACTGCTCGTCTTCTGCTTGGGGGTTCTCACCAGATGTTCCTTTATCAGATTCACTGTCAGCCTCGCAGGTTTCTCCGTCGGCAGGTTTTATCTTTTCGGTTTTATCTGAGGACTCTGTAACTTCCTCTTCGTTTTTTGACTCACCAACTGTTTCACTTATAGTCGCTTCAACCTCCGGATCCGCATTTATAACTTCGCCTGCGTCAGCTTCCATATCAGGCACATCCTTACTCTCAGGCTCAACGTATACATTTTCGTTATCAATATCTTCTAAAAGCACGGAATCAATAAGGGAGGTATCGGCTGCTGTACTTTCTACAACTGCATAATCAAAATCATCATCCGAATCTGTTGCTGCATCAACTGCTTCGTTTATTTCAGAAGAGGCAGTATCGGCGTCGCTGACGGCATTATCAATGAAACTGCCGTTTTCCTCAATGGTTTTGACATTTGAGTCTGTAGCCTCAGCGATACTTTCATTATCGGTTGCTTTTATTTCGTTTTCTATTGAGTTTTTGTTAATTTCATTGATATCCATAAAAATACCTCCGTTTTTATAATTAAAATATAAGGCTAATGTAAAGATTAAATTTAGACCAGAAAATCTTTTATAAAATTATTGTACTATGAAATCCACAATTATTCAATAGTAAAACAAAAAATTTGTCAAAAAATTACCCGAACGGAGTAGTATAGCCGTTCGGGTAAAATTATAGGTATCAGTAATTAATTAGGGTCTATTACTTGAGATAGCTGTTGATTACATCGATTATAACCTGATTGAAAGGTCTAACCTCATAATCGCCAATGGTCGGCTCGATATGTCCGCCGCCTATGCCGCTGTCATCAGTAAGAAATGTATATGTTCCGCCTGTTGCTACTGCAAATGAACGAAGCATCATCTCTGTACGCTTATCAATTCCGCTTGCGGCAACCGATATAATACGAACGCCTTTTTCAGCCGCTTTTTGGATTGTTGTATTTATGCGCTCAACAATCTCGCTTTCCTCATGAGGCGGTGCGTCAAGAACTAAGAACATAAGACGTGCATATGATGTTGCATCCCATTCGTGTTTATTGATAGCGTCCTCTATAGCTTCATCTACAGCTTCCGGGTAATCTCCGCCGCCTGCGGCATCTTCATCGGAAATCTTCGCAACAGCATCGTCTATATCGGTTGTAAATGGATTTGCCTTTACAACATATGCATCTGTATGGTCACGGTAGAAGTTGATGCTCAATCTGATAGGAATATTCTCGTTTTGGCTTTTTACCTTCTCGATGATGTCCTTAAGCTCCCATTGCAGATAGTAAAGCTCATCAGACATTGAGCCTGTTGTATCAATAACGAACATAAGGTCTAATGCTTTTTTAACCTCTTGAGCCGAATCAAGGCTAACCTCAACGGTTTTACCTGTATTTTTAACTGTTGTTGTGGCATTTCCAGATACTACATTTATATTAACTATGGAATCCTGAGATTTGTCAGTGAACATATTCGGGAAGAGGTAAGCAACGCCGTTGTTATCCGTTACAGCTGCCCAGATAAGATTGTTGCCGCCGTCAAGACCGGTAACCGTAGCGTTTACTACGGGCTTGCCGCCTGATGTAACTTTAACCTCAACTCTTTCTGTCGGGTAGATTGAAAAGCTCTTTTGATAGGCTACAAAATCAGCGTTTGAACGTATTACTTTTGTAAAGAAATCCCAGTTATTGTTGTCGTTCCATTCGCCGGCGGTTAAAACTCCGGCACGTGGATTATCGTCCTGAGAGGGATCGCCTGGCAAAATAGTATCAGGATCGTCAATGACGGGATCATCTATTATAACGGTGTCGTCACCGACAGGAGCTTCAGGTCCACTTATCAAATGCTCTGTTGCGGGTGAAACCTCTTCGGGAACATCAGCAATTTCACCGGCTAAATCACCGCCAGCAACTCCTGCATACTCTTCCGAGGTCTTTGTCGGAGCATCAACATCGGGCGTTCCTTCCGCTTCTTTAAATCCATCAATTACAGGTGATGGGTCATCGCCTATTGTGTCAAAGGTATTTGTGGGCATATCGCCGCCGGCAATCGTGATAGTTTTTCGAGCGTCGTTTCGTATTGTACTTGTCATTGAACTTAACAGCGGCTTAAGGAACGGCGATGCCACAAGAAGTACCACCAGTAATGATGCAACAAGAGTTATACCGATTTTAAGTCCTTTATGGCTTGACTTAGGCATTTCATAAATGTTTTGCGGTTGGGTCGGTATCTCCATAGCCGGACTGCTGTTTTCAATATTACTTGCGGTTGATGCGGACAGACCCTCTGCCGGGGTTATGTTGTCCATGCCTTTGATGTTTTCTTTGATAAATTCATCTGTTTTGGCTGTTTCTGCGCTGTCAGCAACTGCCGGAGCAGATATTTCCTCGATATCGGGAATGCTGTTTAAATTGTTATTGTTGTTATCCATTTTATAATCCTCCTGAGCTTGTATTTTGGTTAATCGGGTTTTATTTTCGGTTTGTATTTTTATAAATCTTACACGAAGCTTCTATTTTATGTAAGATGAATTGACGTGGGAAT
>CADBRB010000042.1 GCA_902796955.1 uncultured Ruminococcus sp. | reverse complement strand
GCGAGTCTGTCATAATTCTGTTCGTCTTCCATCTCCGACAATGCTTTGACAACTGTTTGTGGAGTTTGATCCGGCAGCCATAGCCGAAGCTGCTGCTTAGGCATTTTCAGTGCGTGCATAATACACAATCTGACTATTATTTCGCCTTCTCTGTCAGAGTCACCGGCATTTACGATTTTATCCACATCTGCACGGTTACAAAGCTCTTTTATTGTATCAAACTGTTTTTGTACACCGGCATCCGTTTTCTTGTTAGCATCTTGCCTGAGCTTAAACTTAAACTCATTTGGAAAACAGGGGATATTATCCATACTCCACTTTTTGTTAGTTGTATCACCACCGTACTCTTCAATGTCGCAAAGTGTAAATAAGTGACCAAACGCCCAAGTAACTATGTATCCGCATCCCTCATAATAACTCGAATATTTGCGCATCTGTCCTATCCCGGCAACAATATTTCGAGCCAGACTGGGCTTTTCCGCAATTATAAGAATCATTGTTCTCCCCCATTTACTTTAGTTTTGTCAACCAATTTCTGCCACTATACAATCATTTTATATTACAACCATATTCTAAGACTTTTTATCGGAAATGATATCCCTTATTTTTGAATTTCTACCGCTTGGAGAAATTCTCAAATTGTCAATAATATCCGCAATTTCCTTATCGGCAGCACAGATTTCCCCTTTAAATTCATCCGCAGATATTCTGAGTGCGCCGCTACTGAAAATAATCGTTTGTATAAGAGCGTCGGAGGTTGCAACCTTAACCTTATAATTCTTAACAAGCTTTTTTGTTGCAGCTTCAATATAAGCATCAGCTGTTTGCGATTCCTTTGTATATATCACAAAAACTCCGTTATGCTCCTCAATACATTCTTTGCCGCCTGCAACCTTGTAAGCATCAAAGACAATTATAATATTTGTTTTCTTATACCCATTATAATTGATGATAATATCAATTAATATATTTCTTGCTGTATTAAGATTAGTATTTGCTATAGCTTTTAATTCATTCCAAGCAAAAATTATATTATAACCGTCTATCAGCAGATACTCCGGGAGAATCTCATAAGAGCGTTCTTCAAATTTTCGTTTTGCGGCAATCTCATGATATGTAACAGACGGTTTTGCGTATCTGTCTTTGTCCTTGTATTTCGCCGTTCCATAAGTTCGCTCATAGATTGCCATCAGCTCCTCGTCATCGGCAAAGCTCCCGCTATATGTTGTGCGGCCGGAGGAAACAGCACCGGATATATTTTTACTCTGAGTGTCAACTGACGATTTTAGCGGTGCAATATGGGCATATTTTTCTACATCAAACCACTTAACCGTATGACCTGCACCATGTGAACAGAATACTGAATCAGGTGTATTCTCCACATCGGCCTCAGCATCATACTCAATTTTTTTTATCACTTCATCTTGATTGTGACATGGCAGGTAACCGTACAACGAAAGATTGATACGACCCTTGCCTTTTGTGTAAACACTTAACTCACGAGGATATTCCCTCATTAATAAAACCGGTACAGTTCCGATTAAACAGGCATTTCCATCGTCGCCATCAGATATTTCAAACGTACCGAACATCTGCTTGATATCTGTCATTGCACGCCCTATATTTTCCTGAGGCAACTCAATCAAAAAACTATAGTAAGGTTCCAGAAGGACACTGTTCGCCTTCATAAGTCCGTTGCGCACAGCTCTGAATGAAGCCTGCCGGAAATCGCCACCCTCCGTATGCTTCTCATGCGCTTTGCCGGCAATAAGCGTAATCTTTATATCCGTCAACGGGGAGCCTGTAAGAACTCCTATATGACACTTTTCCTCAAGATTTGAAAGAATAAGTCTTTGCCAATTTCTGCTAAGCTCATCTTCACTGCATTTAGAATCAAACACAACACCGCTGTTTACCGGTAACGGCTCAAGCTGCAGATGTACCTCGGCATAGTGCCGCAGTGGCTCGAAATGACCTATACCTTCAACTGTATTTGTAATTGTTTCCTTGTAAATAATACTGCCGGCATCAAAGTCTACTTTTAAGGCAAATCGCTCAAAAATAATACATTTCAATATTTCAATTTGTATATCTCCCATTATTTGAATATATAATTCTTTGTTATGAGGGTTATATACAGTATGTAAAAGCGGATCCTCCTCCTCCAATTCCTTTAACATGAGAAACATATCATGAGTATTTACAGAAGCAGGATATAGCACACGATAATTAAACACAGGCTCAATAAAATGCTTTTCAGGTGAGCTTTCAGAACCCAAACAATCTCCCGAAATCGTCTTCGACAAACCTATCACTGCACAAACATCACCTGCCTGGGCTTCATCGACCGCTTTAAACTTCATTCCTGAATAAATTCTGATTTGATTTACCTTTTCTTCCCAGTCACCTTTACTTATTGTGTCCTTAGTTTTTAGATATCCACCGGTGATTTTACTATAAGTCAGTCTATTGCCCTGAGCATCTCTTGCTATCTTAAAAACCTTTGCCGCAAATTCATTCCCATAAACATGCTGCCTTACAAATTTGCTTAATCCCTCCATAAACAAATCAATACCTGTCATTTTTAAAGCTGAGCCAAAATAGCACGGATACACTTTCCTATTCTTTATGACATTTGCAATATCATCATAAGAAATACTAAAGCCAGAAATATATTTTTCTAAAAGTTGTTCATCACATTCGGCTATGTTTTCATAAAAACTTTCAGAATTTTCAAAATTCACACATCCATAATCAAGCTCTTTATTAAGCTGAGCTAATATAAAATTCTGATTATGTACGTTTAAATCCATTTTATTCACAAAAACAAAGGTTGGTATATTGTATTTTTTAAGCAATTCCCACAATGTTTTAGTATGTGATTGCACACCGTCAGTTCCGCTAATAACCAAAATAGCATAATCTAAAACTTGTAAGGTGCGTTCCATTTCAGCTGAAAAATCAACGTGACCCGGCGTATCAAGCAAAGTAATCTGCAAATCATTTAAACTCATGATGGCTTGTTTTGAAAAAACGGTAATCCCACGTTCTCTTTCAACAGAATAAGTATCTAAAAAAGAGTTGCGATGATCTACTCGTCCAAGTGTTTTAATACAACCGCAGTAATAAAGCATCGCTTCCGATAATGTAGTTTTGCCGGCATCAACATGAGCTAAAATGCCTACTACTATCTTTTTCATGTTTTTCCTCCATAATCTATATAAAGACCTATTTTTTCAATCACACTTTTTGAAACGAATCTAAGCTTCACAAAAACGTTGTTTTTTCTTACATATCTTCACTTGTTCTAAGCAACATCTATTTATAGGCCATTCATCATAAGATATAACAATTTATTCCTATAGTAACATGAAAACTATTCATTTTAGGAACAATTTGTTATCTCTAAAACTACTCAAAAAATTAGATCTCCAACAGCAAGCATTATCCGAATTTCATAATCAGCACAGTGCTTGAAAGACAAATTATTCATCACTCACAAATTTAAGGTATGTTCAAAGCAACTGTCGGAATTGCCGCATCACATTTATAATACTTCCCTATTTTTACAACACTTGTCCATCATATTATTAAACAGCAAGTTCGTATCCCCGAAAAATCATTTGAGAATTTTCCTTCCAATCTTTTTAAGCCTTTTAATTAAACTATACGGTATTTTATTTATAATAATGTATAAAAGTTTTTTATACCGTATTCTATTTTTATACCATTTTTCAATTACTTCATAATCATGAGAATATAGATTCAATATGTGATTTCGGTCTTGGTGAGTCACGCTTGGGCTAACCAGTTGGCCATTTCTTTTTGAAATCACTGTAAAGTTTGATTCCTTAACAGTAATTAAGTCCTCGATATATTCAAACATTTTGTGACCTTTGTTTGTATTTATCAACACACAGGATATACCATTTTTCGTGTCAATATTTCCTCCGTTTTCAACAAGGCATTCAGGGTATTCGTGTGCAAATCCCCAAAAATCTCCTATTGTAATATCTGCCGGACGATGGCTGTTTGTATATTTGCATTTGTAACAACTTTCTTGATATATATCTGCATTTAAAAATAGATGATAATATGATGATAGCTTTGAATATATCGCCTTAGTTTTCTTTTTACCTTTCTTGTCAGTAAAAGTTATGCTTCCTGTTAGGCCCCAGCCAAACGTTTTGTCCCTAAACTTGAACTTTTCAATTTTTATGTTCTTCTTCTTTTCTAAAAAGTTTATATAGCTTTTAAACAAATCAGCACTTGGTGTGCCATGACATATTATATCTATAGTAATAAGGTTTTCATAATCCTTATTCTGCAAAAAGCCATACAGTCCTGCTATTTGGCACGGTGTACCGGAAAATAATACACTTTTTCCGGATTTCAGCAATTCTTTTACCTG
>CADBRB010000041.1 GCA_902796955.1 uncultured Ruminococcus sp. | reverse complement strand
TACTGTACTGCCCGCCGGTAAGAATGTTAAATCGACGGCAGTATAATTAAGCCGGCAACGGCTGAATACTTCTACTATCGTTGCAGGCATGGTATATCTGATATGAGCTATAAAGACGAATTTATTAAAATTTATGAAGAAAACATTACACGAAACGGCTCTAAAGAGCTGTTGGAGTGGATGTGCAAAACCGACTTTTTTACTGCTCCCGCAAGCTCTAAATATCACTGTGCTTGTGAGGAAGGACTTGTTATGCACAGTCTGAGCGTTTACAACGTTATGATGGAAAAGCATTTTGAAGAGGGTATAGACAGCAGAGATAGCTTTGCTATATGCGCCCTTCTGCATGATCTGTGCAAAGCGCAGTTCTATAAGATTTCCACAAGAAATGTTAAAAACGAGCAGACCGGCGCATGGGAAAAAGTACCATACTATACCATTGAGGACGCCTTCCCCTATGGTCACGGTGAAAAATCAGTTTATCTTATTGAAAGATTTATGCGCTTGAAGCCTGCGGAGGCTATGGCAATACGCTGGCACATGGGCGGCTTTGACGAGGGCGGCGGTTTTTCGATAAGTCAGGCGTATGAAAAATATCCTATTGCGGTTAAACTGCATTTAGCCGACCTTGAATCGACGTATCTTAGAGAAAAGGGAACTTCGGTAGTAAGAAAATAACAGCGTTATGTAAGGATTGATTTTATGATAGCTATAATTGATTACGGTGCAGGAAATCTGCAAAGCGTTGCAAAGGCACTTGCCCATTTGGGCTGTGAGTACGTCATCACCGGTGACAGAGATACCCTGCTAAATGCAGATGGAGCTATTCTGCCCGGTGTGGGGGCGTTCGGCGATGCTATGGATTGTATGGAAAAGAATAACCTTAAAAATGCCGTTCTTGATTTTATTGAGAGTGGTAAACCGTTTTTGGGAATTTGCCTCGGTTTACAGCTTTTATTTAAGGAAAGCGAGGAAACTCCGGGTAAAACAGGGCTGGATATCTTTGAGGGAAGCGTTTGCCTGATACCTAAAGATAACGGTCTTAAAATTCCACATATGGGCTGGAACAGCTTGAAAATCCTGAAAAAGGACGGTATTTTCAAGGGTATTGAGGACGAGCCGTATGTTTACTTTGTACATTCGTACTACCTGCGTGCAAAGGATAGAGATATCGTATCATCGCAAACCGTTTACGGGGTTGATATAGACGCATCGGTACAGTATAAAAACGTAACCGCCGTACAGTTTCATCCTGAAAAGAGCGGAAAAACGGGCTTAAAAATGCTTGAAAACTTTATAAAAAGCGTTGACCGGGGAGGCAGTCTGTAATGTATGCTAAAAGAATAATCCCATGCCTTGATGTTAAAAACGGACGTGTGGTAAAGGGTACAAGCTTTGTAAACCTGCGTGATGCAGGCGACCCGGTGCAGGCCGCAATAGCTTATGACGAGCAGGGTGCAGACGAGCTTGTGCTTTTGGATATAACGGCTTCGTCTGACGGAAGAAATATAATGCTTGATATAGTCAGCAAGGTTGCCGACAGTATTTTTATTCCGTTTACAGTAGGCGGCGGAATACGTACCGTAGATGATTTTACAACTCTTTTAAGAGCCGGTGCGGATAAGGTTTCGGTCAACTCGGCGGCTATAAAGCGACCGGATATTATCAATGAGGCGGCGTATAAATTCGGCAGGCAATGCGTTGTTACCGCCATAGACGCAAAACGCATGGATAACGGCGGCTGGGACGTTTATATTAACGGAGGAAGAATAAACACCGGCATAGACGCAGTGAAGTGGGCTGTTGACGCAGAAAGGCGGGGCGCAGGTGAAATACTGCTTACCAGCATGGATTGCGACGGAGTAAAAAACGGATATGACATAGAACTGACAAGGGCAGTTTCGGAAAGTGTGGGTATACCCGTCATCGCCTCCGGAGGCGCCGGCAATATGGAGCATTTTTACGACGCCTTTACTCTCGGAAAGGCCGACGCCGTGCTTGCGGCTTCGCTGTTCCACTTTGGAGAGATAACCGTACCGCAGTTAAAGGACTATCTTAAAAAGAGAAATATATCTGTAAGGCAGGTCAATGTGTAATTTACTGTTTACTTGCTTTAGAGTTTGTGGTATAATTATTTGTATGTTCGGGTTTTGCGTATTAAAGAGAAACGTAAAACTTATTGAATCGGAGAATTAAACTGACGCTTTAGAAAGGAAATGCCCGATTTTAACACAGGGCAGGATATATCGGTATGGACAGACTTTTGAATCTATTATATGAGAATGCAAAGTTTACCGTTGAGGAGCTTTCGGCTATTCTCAACGACAGCGAGGATAATATTAAAAAGAGAATTAAAGAATATGAGGACAGCGGCATTATCAAGGGCTATCAGGCACTTATCAACTGGGATAAGGTTGAGGATGCGGGAGTAACCGCTTTTATAGAGTTGAAGGTTGTTCCGAAAAAGACGACCGGCTTTGATGAAATAGCAAGCCACGTGAGTATGTTTGATGAGGTTGAGAGCGTTTATCTAATGGCAGGCTCTTATGATTTATCGGTTGTGGTAAAGGGTAAGACCATACAGGAGATAGCAATGTTTGTTTCCAAAAAGCTTTCAACCATGGACGGGGTAATTTCAACAGCTACTCATTTTCTGCTTACAAAATACAAGGATAACGGTATCATTCTCAATGATGAAGAACACGTTGAAAAAAGGAGCATGATACTGTGATTGACTATCAGAGTCTTTTAAATGACAGAATCAAAAGCATGAAGCCGTCCGGTATCAGAAAATTCTTTGATATAGCCAACGAGATGGACAACGTTATATCTCTCAGCATAGGCGAGCCTGACTTTTCAACCCCGTGGCACGTAAGAGAAGCGGGTATAAAATCACTTGAAAAAGGACGTACATGGTATACTCCGAACAGAGGCTTTATAGAGCTGAGAAATGAAATATCACGCTACTTTAAGCGGCGTTTTGACGTTGAATATGACCCTAAGGAAGAAATTATAGTAACTGTGGGCGGCTCTGAGGCAATAGACCTGTGTATAAGAACGCTTGTGAATGAGGGCGATGAGGTTTTGATACCGGAGCCTTCTTTTGTGTGCTATGAACCGATAACCGTAATGGCAGGCGGCACACCTGTGATAATAGAAACAAAAGCCGAGGATAATTTTAAGCTCACGGCTCAAGCTCTGGCGGAGCATATAACAGATAAAACAAAGCTGCTTATTCTCCCCTATCCAAACAACCCTACAGGCGGAGTTATGCGTAAAGGCGACCTTGAAGCCATAGCCGCCGTACTGCGTGATAAAAACATCATGGTGCTTTCCGATGAGATTTACGGTGAACTTACATACGGCGGTGACAGCCATGTTTCGTTTGCGTCTATACCGGATATGCGTGAAAGAACTATCGTTATAAGCGGATTTTCAAAGACTTACGCCATGACGGGCTGGAGATTGGGCTATGCTTTGGGCCCTCAGGAGATAATCGGGCAAATGACGAAGCTTCATCAATATGCCATAATGAGTGCGCCGACTACAGCTCAGTACGCCGCCATAGAGGCTCTTAAAAACGGCGACGGCGACATTGAGGAAATGCGCTTACAGTATGATGAAAGACGTAAACTGATAGTGAACGGCTTTAGAAAAATGGGATTGGATTGCTTTGAGCCTGAGGGAGCGTTCTATGTTTTCCCCTGTATAAAAAGTACGGGGCTAAGCTCGGAGGAATTTTGCTACAGATTATTGAGAGAACATTATGTTGCAGTTGTGCCGGGAAACGCTTTCGGCAAATGCGGAGAGGGATATATACGGGTTTCATATTCTTATTCTTTGAAGCATATAAAGGAAGCACTCGGAAGAATAAAAGAATTTACAGAGAGCTTGCGGCATGAAAACGGCTGACAGTAAAGCTCCGGCATATAAATCAGGTGTGCCGGGTGCGTACAAATCAAGCCTGCAACCGCAATATTACGGAGGTATAAAAAATAACCATGCGAATATGTGTTAAAGCACCCGCAAAAATCAATCTTACATTAGATGTTACGGGAAAAAGGCACGACGGATATCACCTTGTTAAAATGGTGATGCAGACCGTTGACCTATATGACACGGTATCCGTTCATAACAGAGAAACAGGAGAAATAAACATAGTCTGCAATGACGATACTGTTCCGTGCGACAGTACAAATATCGCCTATAAGGCGGCGGAGGCATTCTTTGAGTATACTCAAACGGAAAATCCGGGATTGCTGATAAAGCTAAAAAAGAAAATACCGACACAGGCAGGTCTTGCCGGCGGAAGTACTGACGGTGCGGCCGTTCTGGTTGCGCTCAATGAGCTTTTTGAAGCGGGCTTAAGCGAAGATGAGCTTGCTAAAATCGGTGCAAAAATCGGTGCGGACGTACCTTTTTGCGTTTACGGCGGTACAATGCTTGCCGGAGGTATAGGCACTATTTTAAGCCCTCTGCCCCCTATGCCGGAGTGCTTTATAGTGATAGTAAAACCGGAGATTTCCATATCAACTAAAGAGGCCTATGCTCTTACAGATGAAAAAGAATCGCATATGCGCACAAGCAGTGAGGTAATTGCAGAGGCAGTTTGCGAGGGTAACCTCGAAAAGATTTGCGGCGCACTTCACAATGATTTTGAAGAGGTTTTAAACCTTTACGACGTAAATAGAATACATGATTTATTTGAACAAAACGGTGCGCTCGGCTCT
The DNA here is from genome assembly GCA_902796955.1 of uncultured Ruminococcus sp. Classification (GTDB taxonomy): domain Bacteria; phylum Bacillota; class Clostridia; order Oscillospirales; family Acutalibacteraceae; genus RUG14223. The sequence continues at coordinate 10,715 of CADBRB010000041.1, read as the reverse complement.
TGTATGAGCGGAAGCGGCTCGGCGGTATACGGAATATTCTCCGATGAGGACAAGGCGCAGTACTGCGTGAACGTAATGAAAACCGAATATGATTTTGTATGCCTTTGCGAACCTGTAAATTTTGGATGCAGAATTGAATAATTTTTGAAAATCTGTCCATAATCAGACTGTACGGTAAATTGAACGAAAGCATTGTTCTGCTGTATTTTCAGCAGATAAAATCGTTTGATTCTCATATAACAGCTTGAAGGGCAGGTTTTTGATTATGAAAAGGCTTTTTAAGGCATTATGCGCCGCTTTTTTGATATCCTCCATTATTTCTACCGTTACATTTGCAAATGAATGCAAAGACATTTCAAACAAGGTGCTTAGATTTCACGTGCTGGCAAATTCGGACAGTGAAGACGACCAATCTCTTAAAATCAAGGTGCGTGACGCCGTTTTGGAGTATTCCAAAGAGCTTTTTGACAAGGCAGACAGCAAAGAAAGCGCAATCGGTATTGCCGCTGACAATATAGACGGCATTATAGCCACAGCGCAAAACGAAGTATATAAAAACGGTTATGATTACAAGGTGAGCGGATATATTACAAAAATGTATTTTACAACAAGAGAATACGACGCCTATACCCTGCCCGCAGGCAAGTATGACGCTGTAAGACTTTTAATAGGCAGCGGCAAAGGCAAAAACTGGTGGTGTGTGATGTTCCCTATGCTGTGCGTGCCTTGCGCCGAAAACAAAACCGAGCTTGACGATGTTTTAAACAGTGACGAAATGGACATAGTTGAAAGCGGAGAAAAATATGAAATCAAATTTAAAATTGTTGAGATATATCAGGGGATTATGAGCTGGCTGGAGAAGATTAATATTAATACTAATAATCATTAAAACGGTTTAAACAGGTGTTATCGAAAAATTTTGCTCAGCGTGGCGGAGGACGCAGGAATACTGACGTATTCCGAGGACGACAACAAAGTTGTGCGGAATTTAACGTAACAGATGTTAATCTGTTTTATTGAGAATTAGTATAAGTAATATACAAGTACGAAAATGCAGGAAATCATACTGCATAAGCAACTGCGCAACATAAGATTTTGCTGTACGGAGCTTTTGCGACGCTTGATTTTCTGCACTTTCTCAATATGTTTGCAATAACTTACGGGGTTGGAATAGTCTGAACATTTTACCGCCTATTGCTATGTAATCAAGTACACAGAAAAAATTTTGTATCGGAAATACATTGGTACTTTGAGCCGCTCGGCTATGGGTAAGTTCAAATACTAACTAAAGTAAAAGCAGGTGATTTTATGCTTCAGATCATTATGGGACGAAGCGGAAGCGGAAAAACTACATATATACGTGAGCGTATAAAAGAGCTTATAGAGAGCGGTAAGGAAAATGTGACGGTAATCATACCTGAGCAAAACTCCTTTGAAACGGAAACCGCAATGCTCGATATGCTTGGCGCAAAGGATGCCTGCAAGGTGGAAATCGTAAGCTTTACAAGGCTTGTTGACCTTATTCTGCGTACATACGGCGGCATTGCCGGAGAAAGACTTAACGAGGGCGGAAGAAATATTTTGATGAGCCTTGCCATTGAAGATGTGGCGGATAATCTTACACTGTACAAAAAGCAGGCTGGCAAAACAGAGCTTGTGCCTTTGATGCTTTCCGCAGTAAACGAGTTTAAAATGTGTGCAATTTCATCGGATTTTCTACGTGAAAAAGCGTTGCTTGCAAACGACAAAGTCCTGAAGGACAAGCTGAATGAAACCGCCTTGATAATGGACGGCTATGATGCGCTTTTGCAGGGCAGCTATATAGATCCTATGGATGATCTTACACGGCTTAAGGTTAAGCTCGAAAACCACCCGTATTTTATGGGGCGTTATGTTTTTATAGACGCATTTAACGGCTTTACCGTACAGGAGATAAATATAATCGAACTTATTCTCAGGCAATGTGAGGAATGTTACGTCGTATTGAGCGGAAATCATCTGAGCGTAAACAACGAAAACAACCTTTTTTATACTATAAATCGTACCAAGCGTGACTTGACCGAGCTTGCAAAAAGGAACGGCATTGAGGTAAAAAAGCCTATTATTCTCGACAAACAGTACAGGTTTAATTCAAGCGGACTTACAGCCCTTGAAAACGGCGTTTACAGACCTGACCACGGCACTGTAATCAGTAAAGTTGATGATGTTGAGCTGTTTATGGCAAACGACATATACACCGAGGTAAACTATGTTGCACGCACCATAAAAAAGCTTGTAACCGAGAACGGCTATACATACAGCGACTTTGCTGTTGTATGCAGACAGACCGCCAATTACAGAGGTATAATCGACTCGGCTTTTGACCGGTACGGCATACCGTATTTTATGGACAAGCCGCAGGATATTGACAGCAAGCCGCTGTTTGCCCTTGTATTGCTGGCGTTTGAAACCGCCGGCAGCAGCTTTGCCTCGGATTACATATACAGATATCTTAAAACCGGGCTGGCAGGGCTTGACGCAGACGACATAGCAACGCTTGAAAACTACACATTTACTTGGTCGATTACGGGCAGAAAATGGTTAGAGGATTTTACTGCTCATCCGGAAGGCTTTGCCGATAAAATGACCGAAAAAAACGAAGAACAGCTTGAATATATAAACTCGCTTAGAAGAAAAGTAATAAAGCCGCTTGAGCGTTTTGCGGAAGGCATTAAGTCAGACTCCGCACTCGATATATCAAAGGCGGTTTACAGGCTTTTGCAGGATATTAACTGCGCCGAAAATCTTAAAGCTGTTGCCGAAGAGCTGGAAAAGGACGGCAAGCCCTCGCAGGCGGACGAGCAGCTCAGGATTTGGGACTCTCTTATGGAAATGCTCGACGAGATGGCACGTCTTACAAACAGCAGGCATCTGGATTTTAAGAATTATGCCAAACTGCTGCGCACTGTAATAACGCTCGGAGATATCTCGTTTATACCGAGAACGCTGGACGAGGTAACAGTAGGTACTGCGGACAGGATTCGTCTTTCTTCACCGAGAGCAGTGTTCATTATAGGGGCTATTGACGGCGAATTTCCTCATATGCCGGTGGCGGCCGGCGTGTTCAGTGATGCTGAAAGACGCAAGCTTTTATCGCTTGATTTACCTATGTACGACTCTGTGGCACAGCTTGCCGTTCAGGAAAAATACCACGCATACTGTGCTATCTCGGCACCGCGTGAAAAGCTGTTCGTTTCGTGGCATTGCGCCGACCTGAGAGGAAATGTGAAGAAGCCGTCGTCCATCATAAGAGAAATTGTAAAGATATTGCCGGATATAAAAATAATGACCGAGGAAAGCTACGCCGTGTCAGATAAAATCTGGTCTGAGGGTACGGCGTTCGACATATATGCAAGAGAGGCCGGAAGCTCCTCATACGTTAGCAAACAGCTTGAAGCTTATTTTAAGAGCAAGCCGGAATATGCCGAGAGGCTGAAGGCTGTAAAACGCATAAAAACCAAAACCGCCGCAATAATCGAGAATGCACAGATAGCTCATGAGCTTTTCTCGATAAATACCAAGCTGAGTGCATCGCAGATAGAAAAGTATCATTTGTGCAGATTTATGTATTTTTGTGCGTACGGTCTGCGTGCAAAGGAGCGTAAGCCGGCAGAAATAGACGCTCTCGGCTACGGCAGTTTAATGCACTGGGTGCTTGAAAATATTTTCAGAAAATACAAGGGTCAGAATATCTGCGAGCTTTCTTCAAAAACATTGGCTGAGGAGATAGACCTGCTTTTAGATGAATATGTCCAGACGAATTTAGGCGGACTTGACGATAAGACGGAGAGATTTAAATACCTTTATTTTCGTCTGCGTGCCTCGGCTCACTCACTTATAAAGCACATTGCAAATGAGCTTGCACAAAGTGAGTTTGTGCCTGTTGATTTTGAGCTTGACATTGCAAAAGGCGGCGATGTGGAGGCTTATAAGCTTGTTTTGCCGGACGGACGTACCGTGACCGTTGAAGGTAAGGTTGACAGGGTTGACGTTATGGAGAAAAACGGCGTAAGCTACGTAAGGATAATAGACTATAAGACGGGTACAAAGGTGTTCAAGCTCTCGGATATTCTGTACGGCTTGAATATGCAAATGCTCATTTATCTTTCCGCAATCAGTACAAACGGCAAACCGAGATACGGTGAAATCATACCTGCGGGAGTGCTGTATATGCCTGCCTCGGCTCCTGTAGTAAGCACCGATGCAAGAGATGATGAAAGGGCGGTTGAGCAGGAGCGTGGCAAAAAATTTGCTATGAACGGGCTTATACTTGAAAATAACCTTGTTATCAGAGGAATGGAGAGCGAGGCGAAGGGAATATTCATACCTGTCGGACTTAACGGAGATACTGTTACAAAGGGTAAGGACTCGCTTGCAAGCCTTGAACAAATGGGTATGATATTCAAGAGAATTGACTCTTTAATATCCGATATGGCAATCTCACTTGACAAAGGTGAAATCTACGATATACCGTCAAAGGGCGAATACGACGCCTGTCAGTGGTGTCCTTACAACTCGGTTTGCGGACATGAAGACGACGATATGTTCAGGGACATTGTTAAAATGGACAGAGAAGCTGTTATGAAAAATCTGTACGGTGAAGAAGGAGGCGAGGCTTAATGGCTGTAGTAAACTGGACGGAAAACCAGAGGATGGCTATTGATGCAAAAGGTACGGCTCTGTTGGTGTCTGCCGCAGCAGGCTCCGGTAAAACAGCCGTACTGGTTGAGCGTGTTATTGAGATGATAACCGACAGACAAAACCCGATTGACGCCGACAGACTGCTGATAGTAACGTATACAAGAGCCGCTGCCGCCGAAATGAGGCAGAGAATATCGGATAAACTGAACACGCTGATTGAAGAAAACCCGTATGATGACTTACTGCACAGGCAGCTTACCCTGCTTGAAAAGGCCACTATAAGCACCATACACAGCTTTTGTGCGGAGCTTGCGAGGGATAATTTTTACCGGCTCGATATAAATGCAGATTTTAGAATAGCTGATGACGCAGAACTGAAAATTATAAAGCGCAAGGCACTTGATGATGTTTTGAACGAGATGTACGAAAGCGGACAGAAAAGCTTTTTTGAACTTGTTGAAGCATTCAGCAGTGTGCGTGACGACAGTGCGCTTCAGGGAATAATACTAAAGCTTCACGGTTTTTTGCTTTCGCATCCGTTTCCCGAAAAATGGCTTAAAAGCAAAGCGGAGATGTATAACTCCGGTATACCTGCCGAACAGACGGTTTGGGGGAAAAGCCTAATTGCATATGCACGTGATGCTGTAGATTATTGCCTGACTTTGACAAATGCTTCTCTTGCGCTTGCAGCCGATGACGATAGGCTGTTTAACGCATTCAGTAAACAGCTTTATATAGACAAAGGCTTTTTTGAAACGCTTAAGGGCAGACTTGAACACGGTAACTGGAACGGCATTGCAGAGCTTGCGCAATCCTTTGAAAACGGCAGACTTACACCGCCCAAAGGATATAAGGACGACCCGACAAAGCTTAAAATCTCCGCCAACAGGGATATCGTCAAAAAAGCCGCCAAGGATTTAAAATCACTTTTTGCCTTTACACGTGAGGACTGCGAGGACGATATAGCCGCTCTCTCCCCCGTTGTGCAGAGCCTTTTTGACACTGTGCAAAGATTTTCGGACAGATTTGCACAAATGAAGCGAGAGGCTGATATTGCAGATTTCAGCGATTTGGAGCATTTTGCGCTTAAACTGCTTGTTAAGCCCGACGAACAGGGGTATTCGCTTACCGAGGTGGCATATAATGTGCGTGATTGCTATGACGAGGTTATGGTTGACGAATATCAGGACGTAAATGAAGTGCAGGATATAATTTTCAGTGCCGTAAGCCGTGACGAAAGCAACCTTTTTGTAGTCGGCGACGTTAAACAGAGTATTTACAGATTCAGGCAGGCCATGCCGGAGATATTTCTACGGCGTAAAGGCTCGCTTGAAAAATACAGACCGAACGAGAACAACAACGGAGCTAAAATCATACTGGACAAGAATTTCAGAAGCAGAGAGGGTATAACCGATGCGGTCAACTTTGTTTTTGAACACTTGATGTCCGAAAAAGCCGGCGATATGGAGTACAGCGATGAGGAAAAACTCACTGCGGGTGCGGTTTATCCCGAAAATGACGAGCCTGCAACCGAGCTTCATCTGCTGGATTTGGGTGACAGCGGACTTGATATGAATACAGCGGAGGCAAGATACATAGCGGATATCATACACTCTGAAATGAAGAATTTAACCGTGACCGACGGCGATATTCAAAGACCTGCCACATACGGCGATTTTTGTATACTGCTCCGCAATGCCAATAAGCACGCCCCCGATTTTGTGAAAGAACTCGGCTTGCTGGGTATTCCGGCAAGCTCTGAGGCTTCGGAGAAGTTTTTATCAACATATGAAGTATCGGTAATAATATCTCTTTTAAGCGTGATAGACAATCCGATTCAGGATATACCTCTGCTTGCCGTAATGACGTCACCGATATACGGATTTACACCCGATGAGCTTGCAGTGATAAGGCTCAATAACCGCAGGGACAAGCTGTACTTTGCCGTTAAGACAACTGCTGATATGGGTGACAGGCGGTGCATTGGGTTTTTAAATGACCTTGATAGTCTAAGACGTGCCGCCGCTACAACTCCGAGCGATCTGTTGATAAACGCAATTTACGAAAAAACAGGATTTACGGCAATAGTCAGAGGAATGAAAAACGGCGAAGCAAGACTGAATAATCTTCGGCTTTTGCAGGAATACGCAAGGGGCTTTGAGGAATCCGGATATAAGGGTCTTTCGGGATTTATGGGACTTATTAACAGGCTGATATCTCAAGGCGGCGATCTGCCTGCGGCAAGCGACAGCAAGCTTTCAAGCATAAACACCGTTAAAATAATGAGCATACACAAATCTAAGGGACTGGAATTTCCGATATGCATTGTGGCAAATCTGTCAAGAAAAATGTTGAGCGATAAAACCGATGATGTTTTACTTCATGCGGAGCTTGGACTCGGAGTAAAAAGGCGTGACAACAGGCTTATGTGCAAGTACAACACAATGCCACGTCAAGCTGTTGCGCTTGAAATAGAGCGTGGTGAAAAATCCGAAGAATTGCGTGTTTTGTATGTTGCAATGACGAGAGCAAAAGAAAAGCTTATAATGATATCCAGCGTTAAAAATCATGAAAAATACCTTTGCGATCTTTCGGCAACGCTGACGGGAAACAGCCGGCTCTCGCCGTATACCGTACTCGGCGCAAAAAGTATGTCTGATTGGGTAGTATCGTGCGCTATGATGCATAAAAGCGGCTCTCTGCTGCGTGAAATTGCAGGGAACTCACTGTATGTACCTCCAGCCGACAATGCAATGTGGAAAATCAAAATACATAAATGTGAACCTGATACCGACGATAAAAACCAGCAGACCGAGCAGCCTGCGGAATCAGAGGAATACAGTGATACGGTATTAACGGACACCGTGCGTGCAAGGCTTGAAAAGCCGTACCAATTTGCCGCACTCGGTACTTTGCCCGTAAAGGTGGCTGCGTCCGCATTGGCGGCTGAAAGCTCCGACGAGGATTACAGAGCCGCAAGCCGCCCGGCTTTTATGCGTGAAGGCGGCATGACGCCGACAGAAAAAGGTACTGCTCTGCACAACTTTATGCAGTATGCGGACTTTAAAAGAGCCGCCGCCTCGGTTGATGACGAGCTTAAGCGGCTTGAAGAAAACGGATTTTTGAGCAAAAACGAGTTCCGTGCCGTAGACAGGGACAGCATACGTGCGTTTTTAAACAGTGAGCTTATGGACAGGATAAACCGCTCACAAAAGCTGTACAGGGAATTTAGATTTACTGTTAAAATCAAGGCAGGTCGAGTTGACCCCTCTCTCCCGCCGCCGCTGTGTGGCAGAGATATTATTCTTCAGGGTGCGGTAGACCTTGCATTTGAGGAGAACGGCACTATTGTCATTGTTGATTATAAGACCGACCGTATAAAGGAGATTAATGAGCTTAAAAGCAGGTACAGCACTCAGCTTTTATTGTACAAAGAGGCTATGGAGCAATGTACGGAATTGCCTCTAGCGCAGTGCATCTTGTACTCGCTCAGGCTTGGAGAGTGGATTGATGTGGGATAATGAATAGTGGAAAGCTATATAGTAAAAAACTCCGTATCATGGTTTTTGTGATACGGAGTTTTAAAATAAATTATTATATTACAAAATAGTCATAAATATTGCCAAATTACCTTATATATGATAAAATTCTAAATGAAGCCAATAAGTTAATCGATAACGGTAGGCGGTTTAGCTCTCTTTTCTATGAAAGTTTCTAACTTTCGGAAAGGAGGGATGTGCAATGGTTACATACGAAGCATTGTTCCAATTTGTTACAATGTTAGTTGCTGTCATAGCACTCGTTGTTTCTATTATGAAAAAGAACAACACAAAAAAATAAACCGCCCATGCTCGAAAAATGGCGGTTTATTTTTTAAATCGAAAAATTTGAGCTAAACCATCTATCGGATTAGCTTTTTGGTTTCACTTATATTATACCCTATTTTCATATTTTGTCAAGTAGCTCTGTACTGCTTTTTGTAGCATGGAGCTTTTTTAACGCATGAGTAACAAAAGTGTGATTATATAAAAAGTAAACAATATAAAAATAACAGGGTAGTCCTAAGGGATTACCCTGTTTTTACATATTCAATCTCGGATTGTCGGTGCGGTTAAGAATGTAATCAACGCTTACGTCATGGTAATCTGCAAGCTTAATAAGTATGCCTGTGGGAATGTCGTTTTCTCCCGTTTCATACTTGGAATATCCCGTCTGCGACATACCCAGTATTTTTGCCATTTTTGTCTGTGATAAGTCCTTGTCTTCTCTTAGATTGCGTATTCTTTGATACATAATCACACCTCCAAGAGAAGTATATCCTAACCTGAAACAGGTTATTGACTTTTAACCTGAAATAGGTTAAAATATTTTTAAGCAAGGGCTAAATAAATGTATAAAGGCGGATTTTTCGCTTTTTAGGTTTATGTAGGGGGCTTAAAACAAATTTAAAAACGGAGGTAGAAATTTATGAAAAAGAGAATCATTTCATTGGTATTGGTTGTAGCAACCCTGTTTGCTATGAGTTCGATTGCTTTTTCGGCGAATGCATACAGTTATTATGTACTCGCTACTGATAGCGGAGGATCTCGTATATACATTAGAGACTACAGACATGTATATATAAGTGATTATGCACGTGATTCTTTGTGTATGTATAGAAGTCCATCATCTGGTTATATTACATCAATTCCAAATTATAAAATCGTATATGTTCTTTTCAAAGAAAGACATTTTGGTCAATGGTGGGGATATGTTAGATATTGGAAAAATGAAAAATGTTGTTATGAAGGCTGGGTTAATTGCTATTTTTTATGCTAATAATAAGTATTAAAACTCAAACCATTAACCCCTAATTGAACACACCCCCTACATAAACCACACCCCGCCGTACCTGCATAAATGCAGTACGGCGGGGCATAATATATATTGAATACAAATTAATTAAAAGGCTAATAACCCTATTTAAAGTTGCAAATAATTATTTCTCACTTGCCGTAAAATGAAAAGAAAAATTTTCATTTTACGGCATGGTTTTTTGTATTCACGTCTTTTATAATATAGTCAGTGACAGAGAGAACACACGTAATGAACTATTATTCATCAAAATGTTATAGTTTTTCCTAAGTTTTCTTGTCATATAGGCTTAAAAAATATATTCGTAATTTTGGGGGTGATGTTATAAGTTTAAGCAATACACGGTATCAAATTAATGCAAAAAATATTAAAAACAATTTATAAACCGGAGGTAGAAATTTATGAAAAAGAGAATCATTGCATTAGTATTGGTTATAGCCACTTTGTTTGCTATGAGTTCATTTGCTTTTACGGCTGACGGTGCGGTATTGCAAAGACCTGCTGAAAACCCACTTGCATTACGGAATAACTTAGTTACAGATACAAAATCCATACCGAACACACAATACATCACTGTACCAAGTGTAAATTTTGTTGATGTACCATATGGCAAATGGTCACATCCAAGTATCTCAGCCGCAGTTGCCTTTAATTTAATGGTAGGCACATACGATAACCGTTTTGATCCTACAGGAATAGCAACTGTAGGTGAGTTTAACGCCGTCCTTAAAAGACTAAGGAGCGGAAAGGTTACTGAGAATGATTATGTTGCGGATTCTACCAAATTAACAAGACATACTGCTGTTTACAGAGCTTGGCTTGAAATAATGCGTTGGACAGACCCGGGTGTAGATATTCCTGAACGTTTTACCGATAGGGATCAAATTCCGAATTGGGCTAAAATGGCTTGGGCATATTGTATAAGCAAGGGCATCATTAACGGTACTTCTTCCACAACTTTAGAACCTAATGCATATATGACAAGAGAACAGTTGGCAACATTTGCTGTAAATGTATTTCTTGCATATTACGGAAGAATGGACATTAAGAATTATAAAATTGTTGAGGGCAACACAAAAGATGCCTACGTTGACGACTCAACAGGACTAAATCTTAGAGCAGAAGCCGATTTATCGGATTCATTAAATGTGCGTATGCTTATGCCATACAACGACCCTGTT